>JAFGOJ010000462.1 GCA_016926575.1 Anaerolineae bacterium
GAAGATATTTTTCTCTGTGTTCTCTGTGCCCTCTGTGTTAAGTGTTACTTCGCCTTCAGCCCGGCCAGGATTTTCTCCGGCAGGGCAGGTAACGCGCGGATGCGGACGCCGGTGGCGTTGTTGATGGCGTTGACGACGGCGACGTGCGGTGAGGTGAGCGGCAGTTCACCGACGCCGGCTGCGCCGAACGGCCCGTGCTCGCGCGGGGTCTCGATGTAGATGATGTCGAAGGCGTCGGGGATGTCCTCGACCTCCGGGATGCCGCAAGCGACCATGCTGGTGTGTTTCTCCAGGTCCTCGAAGTCCTCGGTGAGCGCCAGGCCGATGCCCTGCGCCACGCCGCCGTAGATCTGGCCGTCCACCACCAGCTTGTTGTTGATTTTGCCGATGTCGGCAGCCACGGTCATCTTCTCCACCTTAGCCTTGCCGGTTTTTACGTCCACGGCGACCTCGGCGACGAACGCGCCATACATATAGACGGCGAAGGGATTGCCCTGTGCGGTCTTGGCGTCGCAGTTGCTGTTCATCGCGGCGGCCCACTTGCCTTCGTAACGCAGCGGCAGGCCTTCGGCGACCATTTCGTCGTAGGTGCGGTAGCCGCCGTCGGGCTTCTGCAGCGCTTTCAGCAGATTTTCGCAGGCCACGCGGATGGCGTTGCCGGTCATCACCTGGGAGCGGCTGCCGCCGGCCGGCCCACTGGCCGGGGTGATGGCGGTGTCGTTCATCACCAGCTTGATCTGCTCCGGGGCGATGCCCAGGGGGCGCAGTCCCTCGTGCGCTGTGCCGAGCGCGCCGGCGTCCGCGCCTTGGCCGTGATCCTCCCAACTGGAGTAGACGGTGACGCCGTTGGGCGTGAGTTCCACGTCCGCCACCGAGCCATCCACGCCATCCAGGCCGCAGCCGTAGATGCCGATGGAGACGCCGACGCCGCGCTTGACGTCCGCCGTCGATGCCTCTGCCGCGCGCTTCTTGGCCGCTTCATAAGCCGGGCGGACGGCGTCAATCAGAGCGGGCAGGCTCCAGACTTCGGGCGTCTGGCCGGTGGGCGTGGTCGCGCCGGGGCGGTAGACGTTCTTGTAGCGCAGTTCCAGCGGGTCCATGCCCATCTTCTCGGCCAACTCGTCCATCAGGCTCTCTGAGGCCAGGAAGGCCTGCGGGGAGCCGTAGGCGCGGAAGGCCGAACCCCAGGCGTGGTTGGTGCAAACGGTGCGGCCCAGGCCACGGATATTGGGGATGTCGTAGCCCGCGCCGATGAACTGCGCGCCGCGCAGCGTCAGCAGGTCGCCGAACTCGGAGTACGGGCCGTGATCCACCGTCCAGTCGCTCTCCATCGCTAGCAACTTACCGTCTTTGTCGGCAGCCAGCTTCAGGTTGATGAAGAACGGCGAGCGCTTGCCGGTGTAGGTGATGTGCTGCTTGTAGTCGTACTTGAGAACTACTGGGCGGCCGGTGGCCAGCGCGGCGACGCCGAGCAGGGCCTCCATCGTCGGGCTGAACTTGTAGCCGAAGGTGCCGCCAGCGTTGTTCTGCACGAGACGCAGCTTGTCCATCTCGACACCCAGGCCTGGCGCGATCATCAGCGCGTGCAGGTGGATGCCGATGGATTTGGAGTGGATGGTCAGGCGCCCCTCCTCGTCGAAGTAGGCGAGGCCGACGTCCGGCTCGATGGTGAGGTGCGGTTGGCGCTGGAGATAGTAGTTGCCCTCCACGACGTGGGCGGCCTGCTGCATAATCGGTTTGGTGTCCGCCCCCTTGACGATGGGTTGCTCGAAGTAGACATTGGGCGTGCCAGGGTGAATTTCGATGGCGTCCTCCGCCATGGCAGCGGGCGCGCTCATGTAGGGCGGCAGGATTTCCAGATCGACCTTGACCTTTTTGGCGGCGGCGCGGGCATGTTCTTCCGTGTCCGCGCAGACGATGGCGATGGCGTCGCCGTACTGGAAGACCTTCTTGTCGCAGAGAATGGGGCGATCCCATCCGTCACCCTTGTTGGTGGGGAAGGTGATCAGGCCGGTGATGCGGTTCTTGCCCTTCACATCCTTGTGGGTGATGACTTTGTGGACGCCGGGCATCTTCTCGGCCTCGGACGCATCGATACCCAAGATGTTGGCGTGGGAGACTTCCGCCTGGACGAGGGCGAGTTGCAGCGTGCCGGGCGGCATCTTGAGGCCGAGGTCCGCGCCGTAATCCCACGTCCCGGTGACTTTGGGGACGGCGGACGGGCGCGGGAGCTTGCTCCCCCAGACCTTGCCGTCGGCGGGCAGCTTGAAGGCCAGGTCCTGCATCGTCATCTCGCCGCGCAACACGCTGGCGGCATCCATCACCGCATCCACGTAAGGCTTGTAGCCGTTGCAGCGGCAGACGTTGCGATGCTTCTGGAACCAGTCGCGGACTTCCTTGCGGGTGGGCTTGGTGTTCTGATCCAGCAGCGCCTTCGCCGAGACGACGAAGCCGGGTGTGCAGAACCCGCACTGCGCCGCGCCGTGGGCGACGAACGCCAGTTGGACGGCGTGCATCGTGTCCGGCGTGCCGACGCCTTCCACGGTGATGACGCTCGCCTCATCCGGGACGCGCTTCATCTTGGTGATACACGAGCGGACGACCTTGCCGTCCAGGATCACCGAGCACGCGCCACACTGACCAGAGCCACAGCCAACTTTGGTGCCGGTCAGCCCCAGTTGCTCGCGCAGCACCGATGCCAGCGATGCTTCGGGGTCCACAATAAGGGTTCTTGGGGTTCCATTAACGATGAGTTTCTTCTTTTCCATAACATTGCCTCCTGTAAGAATATAGTGAACTGAACTCAGGTATTGCGGATTGAGGTTGCACATCATCAATCCTGATACCCAATAGATTACAACAAAAAGCGGCGTCCCTGGAAAGGGACGCCGCCATAGATCGTCTGACGCGCAATGGTGCCACGCAATCAAGTCATGGAATCAGGCGTCGCTCCTTTCCAAACACGGGAGGCATAGCTGTTTCCGGCTATACCCTAACGGTTTCAGGCCATAGGCGTGCAGACCCTTAGGCGATGAAACTCGGAGCGAATTGGTTATTGGGAGACTTCACCCTGGAAATCTCGTTGGTCGTATGTGCAACAAAGAAGAAACAGTATTGATATAGGTTCCTACCCTATTACGTTCATTATAGCACGGAAGGAGAAAATGGTCTAGTTATGGCTCTACCAAAACGCCGGATACTCTCCTTTCAGCTTAAGCCCAATGTGCGGGCTATGCGCGAAGAGCGCCCAGAGCACCCAGGCCAGCGCCCGTTCTGTCGGCTCGGTGAAGTCGCGGGCAAAGTACGTTTTGTTCTCGTGACCTGGCAGCATCTCCGGGTGC
>JAFGOJ010000463.1 GCA_016926575.1 Anaerolineae bacterium
AAAAATAATTGACTGCCCCAGGGAGCAAATGACCCCTTTCCCGCTACTCTTGCTTTTTTGCGCAAATTGATTTATAATTAACTTGGATTGTTCGGGCGACAAGAACAAAAAAAGTTTCTATCGATGAATATTCACGTCCTAATCGTTGACGACAGCGAAGCCATTATCGATATACTGACCGACATTCTGACGCGGCAGGGGTATCAGGTCGAGTCGCGCGTCGATGGAGAGCAAGGATGGGGGCGGCTGGTGGAGGCTCTGGATGGGCTGGCCCCGATGCCGGACCTGATGCTGCTCGATCTGATGATGCCGCGCGTGGACGGTCTGACGCTGCTGCGCCGCATCCGCGCGGACGAGCGACTGGCGTTGTTGCCGGTGATCGTGCTCACCGTGCGTGCCGAGTCGAGTGTGCGGCTGGAGGCGTTGCGGCTCGGCGCGAACGACTACCTGGCGAAACCCTTCGAGACGGCCGAATTGACGGCGCGGGTGAAGACGTTGTTGGGTTGGAAGCTCGCCGAGCGCGTCCAACAGCAGCGCATGGAGCACCTGGTGGAAGCGGGGCGGGTGCTTCTCTCCACCATCGATTTGGCGCATATCCTGCGGCGCGTGATGCAAATCGTCACGGAAGGGGTCGAGGCGGAGGGCAGTTCGATCTGGTTGCGCAACCCCGACGACAGCCTCGAATGCCGGGCTGCTTCTGGGCGCTACGGGCAGAAGTTGCTGGGGGTGCGGATGCCGTCCGGTGAGGGGATCGCCGGGTGGGTGTTGCAGAACCGCCGCCCGGCGCTGGTGGCGAACGTCCAGAGCGACCCCCGTTTCTACCGCGAGATCGACACGCGGGTGGGTGGCCGCACGCGCGATCTGATCGCCGTGCCATTGATCGTACATCGCATTGGCGTGGGCATTGTGGAGGTCATCAACAAGCGGGATGAAACGTTCAGCGCCGCCGATATGGCGTGGCTGGAGGTGCTGGCACCCCTGGCAGCCGGTGCTATCGCCAACGCGCGGCTGTTCGAGACGTTGCAGCAGCGCACCGAGGAGCTTCAATCCCGCAACGCCGAGTTGGATGCCTTTGCGCACACCGTGGCCCACGACCTGCGCAACCCCCTGGCGGTCATCATGGGCTACGCCGAGGCGCTGGCCGAGGACCACACCTCGGTGCCGGATCAGGAATTGAAGGGCTATTTGGACACGATCGCTCGGATGAGCCGGCGGATGGACAACATCGTCGAGGAGTTGTTGTTCTTGAGCCAGGTGCGCAAGACCGACGTGAAGATGGCGCCCCTGGATATGGGAAAAATCGTGCGGCAGGCTTTGGAACAATTGTCGCACCTCATTGAAGAGTACGATGCGGAGGTCGTCTCCCGCGACGACTGGCCGGTGGCGATGGGGTACGCGCCGTGGGTTGTCGAGGTGTGGGCCAACTACATTAGCAATGCGATCAAGTATGGAGGGCGGCCCCCCTACGTGGAGTTGAACGCCTCGATTGATAAAGATGGCCGTATCTGTTTTTGGGTGCGCGACAACGGCGAGGGGATTTCCGAGAAGGATCAAGGCAAACTGTTCGTCCCCTTCCCGCAGATCAATCAGGAAAGTTCACACAGTTATGGGCTGGGCCTCTCGATTGTGCACCGGATTGTGGACAAACTGGGCGGCAAGGTGGGCGTCAGTAGTGGGATTGGCCAGGGGAGCGTGTTCAGTTTCACGCTGCCGGCCGCGCCGGAGGAGGGGTTGTCTGTCGACCAGGGTGTGCTAGAATAAGGACACATTCCAGGACCACGCGGCCCCGGTTTGTCGACCGGGGCTTTTTTGATGAAAGGGAGCGTATGACGGTCAGTGAGTTCGCTGTTGCTCAAGAATGGCAATCGGACCGGCGCGGGCCGGGGCGGTGGATTCTTTCGCACACCCTGCGCCACAAGTGGGCCATTGTCGGCGTATTGATCGGCGCGTTGGGCAATGCATTGCTGGCGGCGGTGATGCCCGTGTTCAGTGGCCGGGCCATCGACGCGGTGATGGCTATGCCGCCCGACGTGCAAGGGCTGGCAGCGGCCGCGATCATCGTGGCTGTATCCCAACTGCTGCGCGGGTTCGGGCTGCAGATGATGCGTAACCTGTTCAGCGAAACCATCGGCCAGCGGCTGGAACGGGACATCCGCCACGAACTGTACGCCAGTCTCATCGGCAAGAGTATGTCGTTTCACGACTCTTATCCCACCGGCGACCTGATGGCCCGCGCCACCAACGACGTGCGCGAGATCAACCTGCTCTTCAATCCCGGCATCAACCTGGTGGTCGGATCGGCGAACTTCATCTTCATGCCCCTCTTCGTTGCGCCGACGATTCATCCCCATCTGGTGTTGGTGCCGCTGATCTATCTGCTGTCGTACGGGTTCGTGGTGCGCGATTACCTGCGCCAGCTCCAGCCCATGGCCGAAGGGGTGCGCCGCAACTTCGGGGAGATGAACACGGTGCTGGCCGAATCGATCGACGGCATCGAAACGGTCAAAGGGGCGGCTCAGGAGGCGCGCGAGATGGGGCGGTTCCGCCAGGCGGTCGACAACTGGCGCGTGGCCTACCTCGGACAGGCCGCTGTCGAGGCGCGTTTCATCCCCCTGCTGCTGTTGGGGTTGCTGGTCACGGGCGGGTTGTTGCACAGTCTGCTGCTCTTCCGCGACGGTCAGATCAGCATTGGCGGCGTGGTCTCTTTCAACCAGTTGCTGCTGCTGTTCACCTTTCCCACCTGGTCGGCGCAGTTCGCCTACTCGCGGGTGGCGTCGGGCGTGGCCAGCGCGCGGCGGATTCTGGACCTGATCAATGCGGAGACGGAGTTGGGCGAGAACGTGGGTGGTTACGACGCCCCGCTGCGCGGCGAGGTGGCGTTCGAGGCCGTTACCTTTTGCTACCGCCGGCCGGAGGATGACGATTACTGCGGCGTCCAAGAGGCGACTCTGGAGGACGTCAGTTTTCGCGCCGAACCGGGGCAGACGGTGGCTATCGTCGGGCAGACCGGTTCGGGCAAGTCAACCATCTCCAAGCTGATCAACCGCATCTACGACGTGCAGCGGGGGCGTGTGCTGATCGACGGGGTCGATGTGCGGGAGTGGCGCCTGGAAGCGCTGCGGCGGCAGATCTCGATTATCGAGCAGGACATCTTCCTCTTCTCGCGGTCGATTGCCGACAACATCGCGTTTGGATGTCCGCACGCCAGTGCTGAAGACGTCGTCGCGGCGGCGCGGGCAGCCCAGGCGCACGACTTCATCATGGCGATGAAGGACGGCTACGACACGGTCATCGGCGAGCGTGGGGTGACGCTTTCCGGCGGCCAACGCCAGCGGCTGGCCATCGCCCGCGCTTTCCTCACCGACCCGGCCATTCTGATCCTCGACGACGCCACCAGCGCCATCGACAGTGAGACCGAAGACCGCATCCAGCAGGCCATCGAGCACGTCGCTGCCAACCGCACGACGTTCTTGATCACGCACCGCATTTCCCAGATCCGCTGGGCAGACGTCATCATCGTGATGCGTATGGGCCGGGTGGAGGCGGTGGGCACGCACGAGGAGTTATTACAGGTGTCCCAGGCCTACCGGGACATTTTCAGCCGCTACGAGTAGTCTGTATGTAACTTCTCAATAAAGCGGGGAGAAGATGGGGGTTTTGCGGGCGGCGAAGCCGCCCGCAAAACCCCCACCCCCACTTTTTGAGAAG
>JAFGOJ010000464.1 GCA_016926575.1 Anaerolineae bacterium
CCCTCCCGACCATTCCGCGCGCAGGAAAGTGCGTCCCTCGCACACCTACTATTATACCCGATGACGACGTAACACGAAACACAATCGCCCCGCAGCAGAATGCCGCTCCGTGCTACATTGTGGTATAATCTTCTTCCTATGAGGCCATCTACCAAACGCAAATGGCAGCTTGCCATCGGCATGCTGGTCAGTGTAGGCGCGCTGGCGCTGGCCCTGTCCGGCATCGACCTGCGTCGCGTGGCGGAGACGTTGGCCCACGCGAAGTACGCCTACCTCCTCCCGGCGACGGTGGGTATCTTCGCCTACCTGCTCGCCCGGGCAATTCGCTGGCGCATTCTGCTGGGGCCGCGGGTGAGCCTGGCGCGCTGTTTCTGGGTGACCAACATCGGCTACCTGGTCAGCAACGTGCTCCCGTTCCGCCTGGGCGATCCGGCACGGGCGGTGGTGATCGGGCTGGGCGGCCACGTCTCCACTGCGGCGGCCCTCTCGACCGTGGTGGTCGAACGCGTGTTGGATATGGTGATGGTGGTGCTGATCCTGGCCGGGGTGCTGCCTTTCGTCGGCGAGGCGGGCAGCGCGATGAGCGCCGCGGGCATCCTGGCCGGGGCAGCCGCGCTGGTCGCTTCTGCGGTGCTGGTCCTGCTGGCCCTGCGTCCCGATTGGGGCCACGCCATCGTCCGTTGGGGGCTGCACCGCCTGCCCTTTCTGGACGAGGCGCGTTGGGCCACCGTGTTCGATGGGCTGTTCGAAGGGTTGGCCCCCCTCCGTTCCGGACGGCGCGGGTTGGCCCTGCTGGCCTGGTCGGTGGTGATCTGGGCCTGCGTCGTAGGCTATTACTGGATGTTCCTCGAAGCATTCGTGGGAGACGCGCCGCCGCTGGCGGCCCCGTTTTTGGTCTGCACGGTGGGATTGGGGATGGCGGTGCCGTCTTCCCCTGGGGCCCTGGGGGTCTTCCAGGCCGTCGCCCGGTACGCGCTCACCATTCCCTTCGACGTGCCGGAGGAGTTGGCCGTCGCTGCGGCGTTCGGCTCCCACGCGTTCCAGTACGTGTTGATGTGCTTGCTGGGCCTGGCCGGCCTGGCCCGTGAGGGGCTATCTCTGGGCTGGCTGCGCCAGCAAGCTACCGATGTTGGGGAGGGAGAATGACAAAATACTTGATCACGGGCGGCGCCGGTTTCATCGGCGTCAACTACGCGCACCGCTTGCTGACGCGCGGCGACGAGGTGACCGTATACGACGACCTGTCGCGACGCGGCGCGGAGGCCAACCTCGTCTGGCTGCGCGCCGAGCACGGGCACGACGCCTTCGACCTGCGCGTCGCCGACGTGCGCGCTGCGCCGGCGCTGGCAGACGCCGCGCGCGGCGTCGACGTCGTGGTGCACCTGGCCGCCCAGGTGGCCGTCACCACCTCGGTGACCGACCCGCGCACCGACTTCGAGATCAACGCCCTCGGCACGTTCAACACGCTGGAGGCCGCGCGCAGCGCAGGGACGAACCCCATCTTCCTCTACGCCTCGACCAACAAGGTCTACGGCGGCATGGAAGACGTGATCGTGGTCGAAGACGCCACCCGCTACCGCTACCGCGACTTGCCGCTGGGCGTGCCGGAGACGCGCCCGCTCGATTTCCACTCGCCCTACGGCTGCTCGAAGGGCGCGGGAGACCAGTACGTGCGGGACTACGCCCGCATCTACGGTCTGCCGACGGTCGTCTTCCGCCAATCCTGCATCTACGGCCCGCGCCAGATGGGGGTAGAAGACCAGGGCTGGGTAGCCTGGTTCATCATCGCCGCCCTGTCGGGCCAACCCATCACCATCTACGGCGACGGCAAGCAGGTGCGCGACGTGCTCTACGTCGACGACCTGCTGGACGCCTACGACGCCGCCATCGCCCAGATCGACCGGGCCGCCGGCGAGGTCTACAACGTCGGCGGGGGGTCGGAGTTCACGCTGTCGGTCTGGTCGGAATTCGGCCCGCTCCTAGAGAACCTGCTGGGCTGGCCCATCCCGGTCTCTTGGGGCGATTGGCGTCCGGGCGACCAGCACATCTACGTCTCCGACATTCGCAAGGCCCAGCAAGAACTGGGGTGGGTGCCGCGCGTCGACGTCGACGCAGGCGTGCAGCGGCTGACCCAGTGGGTGGTTGCAAACCGCCACCTTTTCACCGGGTAAGTACGGGTAGTCGCCCTATTGCCGCCCGTCTGTAACAACACCTAATACGGAGGGTGTTTGACTTGAAGATTCTAGTCGCATTGACCTACTACCGCCCGCACACCAGCGGCTTGACCATCTACGCCGAACGACTGGCGCGCGGGCTGGCGCGATTGGGTCACCAGGTCACAGTGATGACCTCGCGTTTCGATCCAACGACGCCGCTGGAGGAGACCGTCGATGGCGTGCGCGTCGTGCGCATCCCGGTCGCGTTCCGCGTCAGCAAGGGGGTGATCATGCCCACCATCGGCTTCGTCGCCTGGCGGCTGGTGCTCGAAAACGACGTCGTCTGCCTGCACCTGCCCCAGTTCGACGCGGCGGGCATCGCCATCCGCGGCCGGCTGCTCGGCAAGCCGACCACGTTGACCTACCACTGCGACCTCAAGCTGCCGTTCGGCCCGCTCAGTGGACTGGTCAACCGCGTTGTCGACGCGGCCAACTACGTCGCCGGGATCTTCGCCGACCGCGTGGTGGCCTACACGGACGATTTCGCCACCCATTCGCCCTACCTTTCGCGCTTCGCGTCCAAAGTGGAGGTGATCCCGCCGCCGGTCGAGTTGCCCTGTGCGGCGACCGGTGCGGTGAACGCGTTCGCGCAGCGACACGGCCTCGACGGGAGCGGCCCGGTGATCGGCATGGCGACGCGTCTGGCGGCCGAGAAGGGGGTGGAGATACTGTTGGAAGCGCTGCCGCAGGTGATGGCAGTCTACCCCAACGCGCGCGTCCTCTTCGCCGGACAACACGCAGACGTGCTCGGCGAGGAAGCCTACGCCCGCCGCCTGGCCCCCCTGTTCGAGCAGTACCGCGACCGCTGGAGCTTCCTGGGAGTGCTGTCGCCGCAAGAGATGGCGGCCTTCTACCCCAACCTGGACGTGATCGTCGTGCCCAGCCTGAACTCGACCGAGTCGTTCGGCCTGGTGCAGGTCGAGGCGATGTTGTGCGGCACGCCGTCGATTGCCAGCGCGCTGCCGGGGGTGCGCCAGCCGGTGCTCCAGTCCGGTATGGGCGAAGTCGTCCCTATCGGCGACAGCGCCGCGTTGGCCCAGGCCATCGTCAATATTTACGAAAACAAGCCGGCGTATGTGCGTCCGAGCGAAGAGATTGCCGGGCGTTGGAACACGGAGCGCACGGCAGCGTCCTACGCAGCCATGTTCGAGTGCCTGTTGCAGGCTAAACGACGTTGATGGATGGAACGTTCTGACCGACGTGTGGCCCTCGTCCTGTTGGCCGCCGGCCTGACCATCGCGCTGCTGGGGCAATACCTCACACACTACCGGCGCGAGGTCTGGCCTGCCAGCGGCCTGGCGCTCCTGCTCGCCGGTGGGACATTGGTCGCACTGGCAGTGGTTGCGGCGCGCCCGGCCCTGCAACAGACGGGTGGAGCATCTCGCACGGCACCTTGGGGACAGGTGTGGGCGCTGGCCGCGCTGGCACTGACGATTGGCGCGATCTACCTGCTGCACTGGCGCGCGTCCCGGTACGGCGTGGCGCTGTGGATGGGCGCGACCTTGCTCGCGCTGTTGGCCGCGTGGCAATCGGGGAAAGTCATGCCGGGCCGGCGCGAGATGTCACGCCGGGAGGTTGCCGGGGTGTGCGCTGTGTTCGCGCTGGCCCTGGCACTGCGGCTGGTGGGCCTGCCGCGCTTCCCCCGGCCGATGTCGGGAGACGAAGGCTCGATGGCGCTGGAGGCCGCGCGGATCCTGGGCGGGCAGTGGGTCAATCCGTTCGGCACGGGGTGGTTTTCTCACCCGAACGTCTATTTCTACCTGCTCGCGGCCTCCCTGCGCACGTTTGGCTGGACGCTTTTCGCCCTGCGCCTGCCGTCGGCGGTGCTGGGGGCGCTGGCGGCACCGGCGGTCTACCTGCTCGGCCGGGGGCTGTTCGGGCGAGAGACCGCCTGGGCCGGCGCGGCGCTGATGGCAGGCTGGGCGCTGCCGCTGCACCTCAGCCGGCTGGCGTTGAACAACAGCGCCGACGCTTTTTTCGCGGCAGTGGTGCTGCTGTTCCTCCAACGCGGGCTGGTGCGCGGCGAGCGGTGGGCGTTCGGCGTGTCTGGGCTGGCGCTTGGATTGAGCCTCCACTTCTACTTCGGCGCGCGGCTGCTGGTGGCCCTCGTCCCGGTGGTAGTGCTGCTGGGCGGATGGCAGCGGGCCCGGCGTCATTGGCAGGGCGTGCTGGTATTGGTTGGGGTAGCCGCCATCGTAGCCGCGCCGTTGGGGGTACACTACCTGCGCCACCCGGACGATTTCGTGGCGCGGGCGGCGACGGATGGCCTGTTCCAGACGGGACAGTTGGCCGCAGAACACGCCGCGACGGGCCAGGCGGTGTCGCTGCTCTTTCTGGAGCACGTGGCACGGGCGGCGCTGGCGTTCGTCTTTACGCTGGACCGTGGGTATTTCTACACCGACACCGCGCCGATGCTCCAGGCCCTGTCTGGCGCGCTCTTCGTGGTGGGCGTCGCCCTGGCACTGGCCCGGCGGCGCGAGCCGCGCTATGCGGCGCTGCTGGTCTGGCTGGGCATCGTCGTGCTGGTGACGGGAGGGCTGATCAAGTCGCCGCCGGGGTACCACCGCTATCTGGTCGCCGCCCCGGCCGTCTGCCTGCTGGTAGGGCGCGCCGGCGCGGTGACGCTGCGCCGATTCGCGCAGGCGCTGCACCTGCATCCGGCCGCGCGGCGCGGCGCGTTGGCGGTGCTGGCCGCACTGTTGGTTTTTTCCGGTGCGTGGTATTATTTCGCCGTGTACGCGCCCTCTGGCAACTTCGCCGACCACAACACCGAAATCGCCGACCGCGCGGCACAGGCAATGGTCGCCCTGGGGCCGGCGTACTGCACCTATTTCCTGGGCGAGCCGCTGATGCAGTTGGTGGGCTTCAACTCCGTGCGGTTCCTCGCCCCGCACGCGCGCTGGGCCGACGCGTTGGCGGACCCGCCGGCGGGGTGGGACACGGCACTGGCAAGCGAGGGCGTGCTGTTCATCGCGCTGCCCTCCCGCGTGCGGACGCTGCTACAGGTGCGCAATCTGTGCCCGGGGGGCGTGTATGACGTGGCCGTCGGACGCGACGCGGAGGTGTTGTTTCACACCTACCAACTGCCACCCGGGAGCGCGTGTGTGTCGCAGATGGAGTCTCCGTAAATGAAGAAAAGGGACTGGGGAACAGCGGCGTTGCTGTGCATCGGGCTGGGGTTCGCCCTGCTCGGGCAGTATTACTTCGTCTACCGGCGCGATCCATTCTTCCGCGACGGCATCGTCTTCTACAGCCTGGCGGCGGCGGCGTTCGGTGTGCTGTGGTGGCGCTTGCGGCGGCCTGAAAAGGAAGTCCCGCCCGAACCAGCCGCCCCCAAAGTCTGGGCAGAGCGCATCCCCTTGCGTCGGGTGGCGGCGGTAGGCGGGCTGATTTTGGCGGCCTTTGCCGGGTGGACCGCGGCACGACGCCCATGGGACAGCGATTTCAGCGGCGTGTTCTGGCTGTGGGTGGTGGGCGTGGGATGGTTTTTGGCCTCGTTTGCCCCTTCTATCCCTAAAGACTGGCCACAGCGGTGCGTGGGCTGGCTGAAGCGGAACCGGGGGGAGGTATGGCGCGTGGCGGCCCTGCTGGCGGTGGCACTGGCCGTGCGGGGCGTGGCCCTCGAAGAGGTTCCGCGCAACTTCGGCGGAGACGAGGGCATCCAGGCGCTGGCAGGCCTGCGGCTGGTCGAGCGGCCGCTCGACAACCCGTTCGGCACCGGCTGGTACAGCGTCCCAACGATGTCCTTCCTGCTCGTGGGGACGGCGATGCGCATCTTCGGCGCGACGGTGGCCGGGGCGCGCACGCTGTCGGCCTTCGCCGGAATGGGGGCGGTGCTGAGCACCTATCTCCTCGCCCGCGAATTGTGGGGGCGGCGCGTGGGCACTTTCGCCGCACTGCTCCTGGCCTTCGGCCACTACCACCTGCACTTCAGCCGCCTGGCCTCCAACCAGATCGGCGACGCGCTCTTCATCACCCTGGCGCTATGGCTGCTGGTGCGCGGGCTCGCGTCGGAGGAGCCGTGGTACTTCGTGCTGGCGGGCGCAGTAACGGGGGCCGCCTGGTATGCCTACTTCGGCGCACGGCTGGTGCTCATCGTCATCGGCTGCTACCTGGGGCTGAGGGCGCTCAAGGAGCGCGGCTTCCTGCACCGGCACTGGGAATCGCTCGCGTTGATGGGACTGGCGGCCTTCGTGGTCGTGCTGCCGCTCCTGTTCCACTACCTGCGCGACTGGGGGGCCATGGCCGCCCGCTACAACCAGGTCAGCATCTTCAGCTCCGGCTGGCTGGCCCAGGAGCAGATCGTCACCGGGCGCAGTGCGGTTTACCTGCTGCTCCAACAACTGTGGAAGGCGGTTTCGGCGTTTCATTACACGGTCGATCCCACCTTCTGGTATCGGCCCGACATCCCGCTGCTCGATTTCGTCAGCGGGGTGTTCATGCTCTTCGGGCTGGTGGACGTGGTGCGCTGTCGCCGCTGGCGCAGCGACGGCCTGCTGCTGCTCTGGTTCGGGCTGGCACTTGTCTTGGGCTGGACGCTCAACGAGAACCCACCCAGCAGCCAGCGGCTGACCATCACGGCCCC
>JAFGOJ010000465.1 GCA_016926575.1 Anaerolineae bacterium
AATCGCCCGGGGTTGGTGAATCGCTCAAGCCGCTTAGGACGCTCCACAGCAGGTCTAAAGCGCCCTGCTATCGCTACGATTGCCCCTCCCCCCCGTGCCTTGAAATCTCCTCGTTCCCGGTTATAATGAGTGACTGGGCACTCCACACTGATGTCTACCCTGATACGCTATGTGAGGTTTTTTCTTGCAGGCACTATTAAAACAGATCCACCAAGAACGCGGGCTCAGTTTTAGCGCCTATAAACCCTCCTTCCTGGAACGGCGCTTTGCTGCACGTATGCGCGCCCGCGACTGCGCTGACTATGCCGCCTATGGGCAACTCCTCCGGCGTGAACCCGAAGAGTACACCCAGCTCCTCAATGCGCTGACAATCAATCTCACCCACTTCTTCCGCGATGCCTCGACGTTTCAAGCCATCGAGGAGCGCATCCTCCCGGCGCTACTGCACACACGCGCCGCCGAGCGCCGATTGCGCATCTGGAGCGCCGGATGCGCCACCGGTGAGGAACCCTACTCCATCGCCATCCTACTCGCCGAACGACTGGGTCCGGCCCTGGCCCACTGGCAGCTCGACATCCTGGCTACGGACGTCGAACCCGCCACCCTCGAGCAGGCCCGTGCCGGCACCTACAACGACTTTAGCTTCAAGAACGTCGCTCCCCGCTATCAACCGTGGGTCGAGCGCTACTTCACGCCCGCACCGCAGCGCCAGCTCGACCATAAGATCCGCGCCATGGTCTCTTTCCAACACCATGACCTGGCGCAAGACCCACTGCCCAACAATCTCGATCTGATCCTCTGTCGCAACGTCTTGATCTACTTCGACCGGCAGCAGCAACATCGCCTCTACCAGGCCTTCCACAGTGCCCTCCTCCCGGAAGGGTTTCTCATCCTCGGCAAGACCGAGATGCTGCCGCTCTCCTGGGGCCAACATTTCGCCGCTTTCGATATGAGGGAGCATATCTATACCCGCGTTGCGCACACGCTACAGCAGAGCCCGTCTCCCATTGCAGGACGATCTCTATAGGAGTATCCTATGTCTAAACGTTGGTGGCGGAAACTCTCCATATCTAGTATGCCCATCAGTTGGAAAATGACCCTGGCGATCCTCGCCATATTCATTTTCGGACAAGTGCTCATCACCCTGGTCGGCGACCGGTTGGTGCGCGCCAGCCTGGTCGCTGACCAGGAACGCGAGCTGCTGGAGCGGGCCGTCCAGCACGCCGACTTGCTGCGCGACTTCCGCGACGATCACCTCATTGCACTCCACAGTGCTGCCGAACGCAATAGCGGCAACTGGCAACACGCCGAGGCCACCTTACGCAGCGAGTGCAACCGCGCCTCGGATTTCTCCGATTTCAGCCTGGTCGGCACTGACGGCATCGTCTTTGCCTCATCACATCCCGAGCTGGAAGGAGAAGACCTGTCCGCGATGGACTGGTTCCCTGAAGCGCAGCAGCAGCGCGCGGGACTGTCTCGCCTCTACCAACTCGCCCCCGATGCCGAGCCCGTTTTCTATTACTACGTCCCCACGAGCCTGGAAGGCGTCTCTTCCGACATAATCCTGGTCGCACGGATGCCCGCCTCCGTTTTCTGGACCCTAACCGATCGCCTCCAGTTCCGCGATAAAGGGTATGCCTTCGTGGTCGACGACAACGCAGTGCTCATCGCCCACGGCGTCCGTGACGCACAGACCGGCTTGCCGAGCCACCAGTTCATCTACTACGCCGTGGGCGACACAAGCGATCCGCTCATCACCCGCGCCAACGTGCGGGGGGTATACGGCACCCAACAGATCACCCAGACCACCGGCCTGCCGCCCCTGGCCTCCTTCCTGCGCCAGGTCGGCGAACCGAGCCTGAGCGAGCCGGGGCCAAACGTCTATCACTACTACTGGGACGTCCAGGCATCTTGGAAGACCGTGATTGCCGTGCCGGTGGGCGAACCGGTCGGTCTCGACGTCCCGCACCACATTGCGGCCGACGACTGGATTTTCGCCATCACCGTCATGGACGACGAATTCCTTGCCCCGCTGACCGAACTGCGCCGCGGCCTCTTCATCGCCTCGACTCTGATCGGCCTGTTCATCTTCGCCTACGCCATCGCCTTCGGCCAGATCATCACCCGCCCGATCCGCCAACTCGCCAACCTGGCCGCTCAAGTGACCGCGGGCGACTATGGGCAACGTCTCTACCTGCGTCGCGGCGACGAACTGGGCCAACTGGCTGCCGGTCTAAACGCTATGCTCGACCGCCTCACCACGGCCATGGAAGCGCAGCGTAGCCAGTTGATGACGCTCCTCCATACCGCGGACGGGGTCCAAAAAGACGCTGAAACCATCTCTGCTGCGTCTGAAGAACTGGCTGCCGCCACCGCCGAATTGGACGCCACCGCAGAGGAAGTGGCCAGGACCGTCCAGTCCATGGCCCAGGACGCCTACGACCAGATGACCCAGGTGCAGCGGACGGCCGAGGCCATCCAGCAGCTCGACCAGGAGATCCAGCGCGTCACCAGCCTGGCCGACACGCTGGAAGGCCTCTCGCTGCACGTGCGCACGCTGGCCGAAGAGACCGAACAGGCCACCGCGATCGCCCAGCATCATTCCCAGCGCATCGCCTCTGTCGTCCGCGCGATCGAGAAATTCAGCCGCCAAACCAACATGCTCTCGCTCAACGCCATCATCGAAGCCACCCGCGCCGGAGACATGGGCGACAGCTTCACCGTCGTCGCCGACGAGGTGCGCCGCCTGTCCGAAAACTCGCGCCAGTCCCTCGGCGACATCGATACGCTCAACCGCTCGATCCGCGAAAGTATAACCACCATCAACGGGGCAATCAATCTCACCAGAACCGCCGCAAGCGAAGTGGTCCAGATGGCTGAGGAAATGGCCCACACCGCCGAGCGACAGGCCAGCACCTCCCACTCTTTGATCGACATCGTCAACAACCTGGCTGCCATCGCCGAGAAAAACGCCGCTGCCGCCGAACAGTTGGCCGCAGCGACCGAAGAGCAGACCTCCGCTTTTCAAGAAATCAGCGCAGCGACTCAGGATCTGGCCAATCTCGCTATGCACCTTCAAGCACTGGCCCGCAATCTGAACAAGTAGGGGAGGACAACCAATGACATCTGAACAAGAAAATTGGGACCGCTGGGGCCGCGCGCGTAAGCAATTGGCCCGCCTGCGCTGGCTCGTGCTGCTGCGCTGGATCGGCATCATCGGTATCGCCGTCATCGGTATGATACCGCAGATCACCGGATACGCCTCTTTCTTCCTCTTGGGCTGGCTCTTGCTCCCTCCTGCCATCATCTACAACCTCATCTTCGCTATCTGGCTGCGACAGGCTGCACGCGCCGACTGGTCGCTTGCCCGCTTCGAACGGAGCCTGCGCTGGCAGGGTTACCTGGTCGCCTTGTGCGACATCGTTGCCTTGAGCCTGCTCGTCTACCTCAACGGCGGCGTCGAGTGCCCCATACTCTACGCCCCCCTGATCGCCGTCATTCTCGATGCCTTGATCCTCCCCCTCCCTGCCGTCTTCTTCCAGGTCAACCTGGGGGCAGCGATCCTGGCCTTCACCATGCTCGGCTCCTATTTCGGTTGGCTGCCCTACGTCGCTTACCTGAATCCTGATTTCGAACATTTCATCTATCGCGACCTGCGCGCGGTGCTGAGCGTCGTCCTCTCAATGACCGCGTCGCTCAATCTGTCCGGCTTCCTGATGGCCAGCCTGGGCCGCCGGCTGAACCAGGCTGAGTTTCAGAGCCAACAACTGCTCGGCCAGATCCGCTCGCAGGTCAAAGGGGCCACCCGCCAGTTGGCGCTGGCTACCGAGAGCATCCATAGCGGCGCGGAAAATGTTCAAGAAGTGGCCGAGCAAATTGCCGAAACGGTCCACCAGATCGCCGATGGAGCCGGCCACCAGGCCGAACAACTCGAACGCCTCTCGCACAACCTCGAGAACCAGGCCCAGGCTATCCAACGCATTGCCAGCGGTATGGAAGAAACCCACCTGGCTTCGGCCGCTGCCGTCGGCACCGCCGAACAGGGGCACGCTGCCGGCCGCGAGGCGACGATGCGTATGGAAGAAATCGCGCGCACGTTCACCGCCTCGAAGGACATGCTGGAAACCGTCAGCGGCCACTCCGCGCAGATTGCCGAGGTTGCTATGACCATCGATCGCTTTGCCGAGCGCACCGACCTGCTGGCTCTCAACGCCGGCATCGAAGCCGCCCGTGCCGGCGAACACGGCCGTGGCTTCGCCGTCGTCGCCAGCGAGGTCAAGAAACTCGCTGCCAGCTCCTCCGCCTCCGCCGAACGGGTCGGCGAACAGGTCTCCCAGGTGCAACAAGAGATCGACAAAGCCCTCCAGTCCATGCAAGAGGGGCTGGAGCGCGTCCAGGAAGGGCAGGGCGCCATCTCGACTCTCGAAGACGTGCTCAACGGCATGGTCGCCGTCGTCGGCCGCGCCGACGAATTGGCGGCCATGATGGAGCGCATGTCGCGCCAGCAAATGAGCGCCCACGCCGAAGTGATGCAGGGTATGGAGCAAATCGCCAGCGCGGCTGAAGAAGCCGCCGCAGGGGCCGAGGAAACTGCCGCCGCCGTGAACGATCAGGTGAAATCCTTCGCCGATTTCCGCTGTGCCGCCCACTCCCTGGTTGAGTTGGCCGCGCAACTGGACCAGGCGGTGACCGGCCTGGCCGAAGAGAGCGGCGGAGGGTAACTGCTCGCGGCGGGAAAGGCAACTGCGCAGCGCAAGCTGAGCAGTTACGGCGGAGGGTAATAATTCAGCCCAAGTGAAACGCAAGGAGAAGAAAACAGATGAGCGAACGGGGGCAGCACACACGCGTCCAGTTGATTGTCTTCCACGTCGAGCAGATCGAGTTCGCCGTGCCCATCGACCAGGTCTGGCGGGTGGAGTTGTTGTCCGATCATACCATCACCCGCGTGCCTCGCGCTCTCCCTTTCTTGATCGGCGTGATCAACGTGCGCGGGCAGGTGATCCCGCTGTTCGACCTGGCCTCCCGCCTCGGCTTCCCCTCGTCCGGTCTCCCGGCCAAAGCCCGCGTGATCATCGTCGAGATGGACGACCAACGTGTCGGGTTGATCGTCGACGGCGTGCACGACATTCGCTGGTTCCCCACCGCCAAGATCGAACCCCCGCCGCCCACCATCGCCCAAATCAACGGCGTCTTCGTCAACGGGGTGGGCAAGGAGGACGATAGGTTGCTGGTGATCCTCGATTTGTGCGAGGTGCTTACGCCCGGGGAGCGCCAGCAGCTCCAGGAGATGCACACGGAAGCCGGAGCGACGTCGTCATGACCACTACCGTCATGCTGGTGGACGACACGATGTTCATGCGCCGCATGCTGCGCGATATCCTCAGCCGTGAAGGCTTCGAGATCGTCGCCGAAGCTAAGAACGGGCGCGAAGCGGTCGATCTCTATCGCCAGGTCAACCCCCACATGGTGATTATGGACATCACTATGCCCGAGATGGACGGCATCGTCGCTGTACGGGAGATCATCTCCACTCACCCGACCGCACGCATTGTTATGTGCAGCGCGCTCAACCAGGAAGAGCTGATCATCGAGGCCCTCGAGATGGGCGCGCTCGATTTTGTGATCAAGCCCTTTGTGCCGGAAAAAGTCATGGAAGCAGTCAACAAAGCCCTCGCCTTGTCGCAGGAGTAGGAAAAAACGATGCAACTACGGGTTCTGGTCGTCGACGATTCCACGCTGATGCGCCGCCTGATCCGCGATATCCTGAGCGCCGACCCGGCGATCGAAGTGCAGGCCGAAGCGCCCGATGGCCCCACCGCCATCCGGCTGATCCACGAACTGCACCCCGACGTGGTGACGCTCGACGTCGAAATGCCCGGTATGTCTGGCCTGGACGTGCTGGGCTACGTGATGAGCGAAGTCCCCACCCCGGTGATCGTCCTGACCGGCCGCCAGGATGCCGACCTGGCTATGCGCGCCCTGGCGTTGGGGGCGGTCGACTTTATGCGCAAACCGTCGGGCACGATTTCAGTCGACCTCTACAAAGTCAGAGACGAACTGGTGGAAAAGGTCAAGCTGGCCCCGCTGGCCAACCTGCGGCAGGCCCACCTGCTCGAAGGGCTCGCGGCTCCTGTGCAGCAGCCAAAGCAACTGAACGCCGAATCGGGCGACGCGCCGAGCTGGGCTGTGGTGATTGGCGCTTCGACCGGCGGCCCACCGGCCTTGACGCGGCTCCTCTCGGCCATCCCGGCCGGACTGCCGGCCGGGCTATTGGTCGTCCAGCACATGCCGGCCGGCTTCACCCGCTCTCTGGCCCAGCGGCTGAACGATCAATCGGCCCTCCACGTCACCGAGGCCGAAGACGGCACCCCGTTCCGTCCCGGATGGGCCTACATCGCCCCCGGCGGGCATCACCTGGTCGTACAGGCTGCGGGCGCGGAGGGTGCGACGGTTCGCCTGGATGATTCCCCACCCCTCGGCACGCTCCGCCCGGCCGTCGACGTGACCATGAAAGCCGCGGCTGCCTTGTTTGGCCGGCATACCTTGGGCGTCCTGCTCACCGGTATGGGCCAAGATGGCACGTCCGGTTTCCGCACCATCCGCGAGGCAGGCGGGCGCACGATCGCCCAGGACCGCCAGACCAGCCTGATCTACGGCATGCCGCGCGCCGCCGCCGACCAGGGACTGGTCGATCAGGTCCTGCCCCTCGACGCCATCCCTCCGGCTATCGCCCGCGTCGTCACGGAGGAGAACTAGAGCGTGGAACTGTCACAATATCTGGACCTCTTTATCAGTGAGAGTCAGGACCATTTGCAAGAGATGAGCCGGGTCCTGCTGCTACTGGAAGAAACACCGGACGACCTGAGCCACCTGGAGGTATTTTTCCGCGCGGCCCACACGTTGAAAGGCATGTCGGCAGCCTTGGGCTTCCAACCGATCGCTCTCCTGGCCCACGATATGGAAGACGTCCTCGACGGCCTGCGGCGTAGAGACCGAAACCTGACCGCCGACCTGGTCGACGTGCTGTTTCAGGCCATCGATGCCCTGTCGGATATGCTCGGACAGGTCGCCGCGGGGCACCCCATCCAGGCCGACACGACCGCGCTGCACGAGGCCCTGCACGAGGCTCACGCCGCGCCCGCCGCGCTCCTGCCGCACGCGGAGGCCTCCGACGTGCCGCACAGCGGCTGGAAGGTCGAGGTGACGATTGCGCCCGACTGCGCGCTGCCCGGCCCGCGCGCCTTCCTGGTCCTGAAACGATTGCGCGCCGCGTCGCCCATCCAGGCCAGCGACCCGCCCGAAACGGCTCTCCGCTCCGGCGGGTACGCAGGGCAGTTCAACGTTTTCTTCGCCCCGGATGCCGACCCCGTGGCGCTGGAAAAGGCCGCCCTGTCAGTTGCCGAGGTCGTCGGCGTGACGGTTCGCCACGTGGCGCCGCCGCCGGATCAGGCGGCCCAAGCGCCCCCCGCATCCCCTGCCGGCGAGGCGGACAGTGTCCTCTCTGCCCCCGCCGCCCCCGTCGTGCGCATCAAAGTGGCCCTGCTGGACCAGTTGCTCGAGTCGGTCGCCGATATGGTCATCAACCACAGTCACATGGCCCAGCTTGCTCATCGCCACGCTGCCCCAGACCTGAAGGAGGCCGTCGAGTTCTATGCCAACGCGCTGGGCCGTCTCCAGGAGACAGTCCTGGCCATGCGCATGGTCCCCGTGTCCCACGTCTTCAACCGTTTCCCGCGCATGGTGCGCGACCTGGCCCGCGAGCAGGGCAAAGAGATTCGCTTCGAGATGGAGGGGGCCGAGATCGAACTCGACCGCACGATTCTGGAGAAGATCACCGATCCCCTGGTCCACCTGCTGCGCAACAGCATCGACCACGGCATCGAAACGCCCGCCAGGCGGATGGAAGACGGGAAGCCCCTGCCCGCCCGCATAGAGCTTTATGCCCGGCGGCAGCAGGACAAGGCCGTCATCGAGGTGCACGACGACGGCAAAGGGCTGTCCGCGCCAGAGATCACGCGCGTGGCCATCGCGCGGGGCATCATCACCGCGCAAGACGCAGAAGAGATGGATGAACGCGCCATTTTCGAGCTGATCTGCCGCCCGGGGTTCTCCACGCGCAGCGAAGTGACGGGGGTTTCCGGGCGTGGCGTGGGCATGGAAGTGGTCAAACAAAGCATGGACGAGATCGGCGGCACGCTGGAGATCACCTCGCAGCCCGGTCAGGGCAGTCGTTTCCGGCTCGTCTTCCCGCTGACCATGGCCATCCTGCCGGCCTTGCTGGTGCGACTGCACCGTGAAATCTACGCCATCCCACTCACCCACATCGTCCGCACCCTCGACCTGCCCCATGCAGCGGTCCGTCGGCTGCACAACCAACCGGTGTTCGAATGGGAAGAGCGCCTGGTGCCCCTGGTCGATCTGGCCGAGGTATTGGAGGTGCCGCCAGGAGACCCGGCGGTTCAAACCGGCCCTGGCGAAGACGAAGACGGGTTGCCGATCGTGATGGTGGAACATGGCCGGCAGCGCTACGCCTTGATCGTCGACGACATCATGGGCAAAGAAGAGATTGTGCTGAAACCGCTGGAAGGCGTCTTGCAACAGATCCACGGGCTGACCGGAACGACAATCCGTGGCGAGGGGGAGATCGTGATAGTGTTAGATGTGCCAGGATTGGCGCGCATCCTGGCGCGGGAGGGAGCCGGGTAGAAGAATGAGCCAAGAGCAAAGTAGTTCGCGCGAGTTGTACTTTCTCTACGAGCTGGCTAAGGTCTTCGCCTCGTCGATCGACCTGCCAGAGATCACCGAGTACGTCCTCGACGGCGTTTGCGCCTTGCTGGGCACAGAGCAAGGGCTGATCTTCTTCACAGAAGGAAGCGGTGCCCTGCACCACCACGCCAGCCGGGGGTTGACAGCGCAGGAACTCGATCTATTGTCGGCGCAGTTGCAGCCCGTCGTCCAGGAACGCCGGCTGCTGGGATTGGAGCATCCCCGCAATCCCGAAGGGGCAATCCTGGCCGCGCCGTTGATAGTCCGCGATACGGTGCAGGGTGTGATTGGGATCGCCACAGCCTACGTGCGCCGCTTCACCCCGCAGGAGCAAGAACGCCTCTTTTCCGTCTCGCACCTGGCGGCCCTGGCGATGGATAACGCCCGCCTGCACGACCGCGTGCAAAGCGAGCTGGATACGTTCAAGCTCTTGATCCAGGCCGCGCAACGAATGGGTGAAGGAAATCTAAGCGCTGAAGAAGCCGCAGAGTTGGAAAAGATGGCAGGCTGGGATGAAATCAGCCGCCTGGGACAGGAATTCGGACGTATGGCCAAGCAGGTACTGCACCGCGAGGAAATCCTGCGCCAGGAAGTCCAACAACTGAGCATTGAGGTTAACGAAGCCAAGCGGAAGCAACATGTGACCGAAATTACCGAGACGGATTACTTTCAGCAACTGCAAAAACGGGCCACCGACCTACGCAAAAACCGGTAAGGCCCCCCTTTCAGACCCGAAGCAATCTCCACCGCAAAACCCCCATTCCCCCTTTTCGCGGCGGGAAAAGTAATTGTGAAGCGCAAGCTGAGCAGTTACGTGTTGCCTAACTTTTCCCCCTGAGGTATACTAAGCCCATGATCATAGCCGTAGTCGATGGAATGGGGGGAGGCATCGGGGCACAGATTGTTGTCCAACTGCGCCGCGAATTGCCGCTGGAAGTGGAGATTCTCGCCCTGGGCGCCAACGCCGTCGCCACCCAGAAGATGATGGACGCCCGCGCCAGCCGCGGGGCCAGCGGAGAGAACGCCATCCGTGTATCCATCGGCGAGGCCGACGTCATCCTCGCACCCATCGCCGTCGTAGTCCCCAACTCGATGATGGGAGAGATCACACCGGCTATCGCTGAAGCGGTTGCTGGAGCGCCGGGGCGCAAATTGCTGCTGCCCATCACCCAACCCCACTTTGAGATCATCGGCATCGAGTGGAAAGCGCTGACCAAACAGATCAGCGCTGCCATCGAAATCATCGGCCAGATGATGGGGAATTGACATCTCCCCGCCCTGTGGTATAGTCATAGTTGCCGACATGAAGTCGGCACAATAGTGCATCTGAAGATCGCCACCTAACCAGCTTGAAAGCTGGCCGCGTGGCGTTTTTTTATGCTGGAGGTAACTGCTCAGGCTGTGCGCCTGGCAGTTACCCGCTTGGCGCGTCGAAGGGAGAACTGTGGGGGTGCGGGCGGCGAAGCCGCCCGCACCCCCACCCCCCCTTTTCGCGGCGGGAAAGGCAACTGCGAAGCGTAAGCTGAGCAGTTACTGCTGGAGGTGCGATATGTGTGAGGCAAAGGTGTATCTCGCCGAAGACGAAAAAGAAGAACAGATTATGAGCGACGTCGTGCTGGTACAGCCTGAAGGCGATGCCTATCTGCTGGTTGGCCTCCTGGGCGAGCAGAAGCTGGTCCGGGGACGCATCGAGAAGATCGACTTCTTGAAGCATACCGTGCATCTGAGTCAACCGCAGGCCGAAACAGCCCAAGACTAGCATCGCCTGCGACAACCGAATCACTTGAAAGGAAAGGGCCATGAAGGCCTCCTCCGGCTTGGAAGCCGGACGGTCTTCGTGGCTCTTTTTCTTGCCAGACTCAGCCGTCGAGGGTAACAGATCAGCCTGTTGGCTGTTTCAACCTTCCCGGAAGCTTCTGTAGCTTCCGGGAAGGTGACCTGAGCAGTTATTCGAGGAGAATGGCCGCTTGAAGCGACGCGTTTTATCCTACGTACTGATACTGTGGATCGTGCTGACGATCAACTTCCTGTTGCCACGCCTGCTGCCCGGCGACCCGCTGGCGGCCCTGCTCGACCCGACGAACTCGGACTACGTCTTCGACGCTGAGGTGCGCGCGGCTCTGGAGGTCTACTACGGCCTGGATCGCCCCCTGCCGGAGCAGTACGGACGCTATCTGTTGGGGGCCGTCACCGGCGACCTGGGGCGCTCGATTCGCTTCAACCGCCCGGTGGGCGAGCTGATCCGCACGCGCCTGCCGTGGACGCTGCTGCTCACCGGCGCGGCGCTGACGCTGGCCTCGCTGTTCAGCTTGTTGGGTGGAACCGAGGCGGCGTGGCGGCGCGGCACCTGGCGCGACCGCGCACTGGTGGTTGTGGCGATGGTCGTCGGAAACGCCCCGGTCTACTTCGTCGGCATGCTGCTGCTGATCCTCTTCGGCGCCGAACTGGGCTGGCTGCCCCTCGCCGGTGGGCGGACGCCCTTCGCCCACTACGACACACCGCTGGCCGCTGCTGCCGACATCGGCCAGCACCTGCTCCTGCCGGCCCTGACTCTTACCCTGGCCCTCCTCGGCAGCAAGTTCCTCCTGGTGCGTAACAACGTGGTCGGCGTGCTGGGCGAAGATTTTATGTTCATCCTGCGCGCCAAGGGACTGCCGGAGGGACGGCTCAAGTGGGCCCACGCCCTGCGCAACGCGCTCCTCCCCTTCGTCGCCCACCTGGCCGCCCACGCCGGCATGGCCATCACCGGGGCGGTTTTCATCGAGACGCTCTTCAACTACCCGGGGATGGGCCGGCTGATTTTCGAGGCCGTCGGCGCGCGCGATTACCCCGTCATCCAGGGCGCCTTCCTGGTCGTTTCGACGGTGGTGCTGACCGCCAACCTGCTGGCCGACGTGCTCAATGCCCGCCTCGACCCCCGGCTGAGGGAGGCGTGATGGCGCGTCACCGCGACCTCATCTTCGGGCTGGCGCTGCTGGCCCTGTTCGTGACCATCGCCCTGTTGGGCGACGTGCTCGCGCCCTACGACCCCCATGCCTTTGTCGGGCGGTCATTGGAACGACCCAGCCCGGCCCATCCCCTCGGTACCAACGACGCCGGTCAAGATATCCTCAGCGAGTTGATCCACGGCGCGCGCATCTCCCTAATCGTGGCCCTGGGCGCAGCGGCAGGAACCGTGGCCCTGGGTACGCTGGTCGGAGGGGTGGCGGGCGCTGCCGGTGGCTGGCTCGATGGCCTCTTGATGCGTCTGGTCGACGTCCTCATGGCCCTGCCGCGTCTGCCGCTGTTGATCCTGCTCGCCTCTTTGCTTGGAACGGGCCTCTTCCAGACCATCGCCATCATCGCCCTGCTCTTCTGGCCCACCACTGCCCGCGTCGTCCGCGCCCAGGTGCAGAGTGTGCGCCGGCGCGGCTACGTCCGCATGGCGCGCAACTTCGGCGGCGGCACCGGCTACCTCCTGCGCCGCCACATCCTGCCGCAGATCGGCCCGCTGATCGCCGCCAGTCTGGTGAGCGCCGCCGCACAGGCCGTGGCGATGGAGGCCGGTTTGGCTTTCCTCGGCCTGGGCGACCCAACGGCCAAGAGCTGGGGGCTGATGATGCGTTTCGCGCTCAACCTGCCCGGCCTGCTGCTGACCGATCGCTGGCTGTGGTGGCTCCTGCCACCAGGAGTATGTGTCACGCTGCTCATTCTGGCCTTGGCGTTCACCGGTATGGGCTTGGAAAGAACCTCGCATCCGCAACTGGAGCGTCGACAATGATCGATTCGAACACGCCTCTGCTTTCTGTCCGTGACCTGCACGCCCACTTCGGGGCAGACGATGCCTCGAACGGGTCGCGGGCTCCAATGGTCCGTGCGGTCGATTCCGTTTCCTTCGACCTGGAAGCCGGTGGGGCGCTGGGCATCGTCGGGGAGACCGGCTCGGGTAAGACGACGATCGCGCGGGCGCTGTTGGGCCTGCACCCGCCGGGCAGCGTCTGGGGAAGCGTTCGGTTGAAGGGACGCGAACTGATCGGCCTGCCGGAGGATGCGTGGCGGCCTATCCGCTGGCGGCGCATTGCCCTGGCCGTGCAGTCGGCGGGGACGGCCTTCGACCCCGTCTACCGCATCGGGGAGCAGATTGCCGAACCGCTGCGCGAGCATCTGGGTCTGCCCCCCGACGAGGCCCGACAACGGGCGCAGGCTCTGGGCTTTCGCACTGGTTTGGAGCCCCGTCACTTGCGCGCCTACCCGCACCAGCTCAGTGGCGGAGAGAAACAGCGCGCGATGCTGGCGATGGCCCTCAGTTGCGATCCGGATGTGTTGATCCTGGACGAGCCGACCAGCGGGCAGGACGTGCTCTCCCGCGCCCATCTGATCGATCTGTTGCGCCAGATCCGCCGCGAAAGCGCCGCCGGTCTGATCCTCATCTCCCACGACCTGGCCGCAGTGGCTGCTCTGACGGAGCAGGTGGCCGTGCTCTACGCCGGCAAGTTCGTCGAGGTTGGCGCAACGGCAGACGTCCTGGCCCGCCCGCGCCATCCCTACACCTGGGGGCTCCTCAACGCCTACCCCAATATGACCACCGCGCGCGACCTGCAGGGCATCCGTGGTCGCCTGCCGGACCCGGCCAACCCACCGGCGGGTTGTCGCTTCCACCCGCGCTGTACCCAGGCGGTCGAACGCTGCCGCGGGGAGGAGCCGCCGTTGACCTATGTGGGAGACCGTTTGATCGCCTGCCATCTGGGGGGCTTGCAGACGTTGCTGCGGGCCGACCGTCTGCGCAAGACCTTCTCGGGTAATGGGAACGGGCATTCCACGCCCGGCGAAGACCAGGTAGAGGCAGTGCGCGAAGCCAGCCTGGAGATTCTGGAGGGCGAGGTGGTGGCTCTGGTCGGTGAGACCGGCAGCGGTAAGACGACGTTGGGCCGGTTGCTGGTTGGGTTGCTGGCGAGTGATGGCGGACGGGTCATCTTCGAAGGGCAGGACCTGGCCACGTTGAGCGGACGGGAGGAAAAGAAGTTGCGCCGGCGTATCCAATTCGTCGCGCAGGACCCCTTCGACGCGGTCAGCCCACGCCTGAAGGTATCCGAGATCGTGCGTGAGCCGTTGGACGTACAGAAGGTTGGCGCGTCGGCGGAGCGCGAGGAAAAGGCGCGCCAGGCGTTGCATGCCGTGGGCCTACCGGCCGACCCCGCCTTCCTGGAGCGGCGCGCCCACGAACTGAGCGGCGGGCAGTTGCAGCGCGTTGCCATCGCCCGCGCTTTGGTGCTCGATCCGAAACTGATTGTAGCCGACGAGCCGGTCTCCATGCTCGACCCGAGCGAGCAGGCCAAGCTGGTCAACCTGTTGAAGAAGATTCAGAACGAGCGCGGGATGGGATTGCTGTTGATCTCCCATGACCTGGCGCTGGTGCGTAAGGTCGCAGACCGGATGATCGTCATGCGAGAGGGTGAAATCGTCGAGGAAGGGCCGGCCAGCCAGGTGATTGCCCATCCCCAACACGCCTATACGCGCGCGCTCCTGGAAGCTGCCCCGGCCTTCGCCATAGAGCCTATGAACGCTGCGCTCACAGCCGATAGGTGAAAATGCAGGTCACGCTTTCAGCGTGACGCCCGCTCGGCGCGGGTCCACGGCCCGGCGGGAGCAAGAGGGGCCGCCTGAGGCGTTAACCCAAGCCCATTTGCGGAAGGGGTCCGGGGAAACCGGAAGGAAACCGGAAGGTAAACCGCAGGTTTACCCGTTTCCCGTTCCCCCGGCGGGGTGCAGGGGCGGAGCCCCTGCAA
>JAFGOJ010000466.1 GCA_016926575.1 Anaerolineae bacterium
ACCTTCCGGTTCCCCCGGACCCCTTCCGCAAATGGGCCTGGGTTAACGCCTCAGGCGGCCCCTCTTGCTCCCGCCGGGTCCGTGACCTGGCGGGAGCGCGGGTAACGGGGCCGCTGGAAGCCCGACCCGTACTATGCGAGCAGCTCGGCAAGAATGGCTTTTTGTGCGTGCATACGATTTTCGGCCTGGTCCCACAGTACGGAATGCGGGCCGTCACACACGGCATCGGTGATCTCCTGGCCGCGGTGGGCGGGCAGGCAGTGCATCACGATGACGTCCGGTTTGGCTTGCGCGACCAGCGCGGTGTTCACCTGGTAGGGCATGAAGATGCGTGCGCGCTCGGCGGCTTCTTCTTCCTGTCCCATCGACGCCCAGACGTCGGTGTAGATGACGTCGGCACCGGTGACGGCTTCGACGGGGTCGGTGGTGGCGGCGATGTGACAGCCGCTCTCGGCAGCGAACTGCTGACCCAGGTGCCACACATCCTCGCGCATCTCATACCCCGCCGCGCCGGCGATGGCGAAGTCCATCCCCAGCTTGGTCGCGCCGAAAAGCAGCGAGGTGGCGACGTTGTTCCCGTCGCCAATGAAGGCGATTTTCTTGCCTCGCAGGTCATGGCCTTTGTTCTCGACGATGGTGAGGAAGTCGGCCAATCCCTGGCAGGGGTGGTTGTAGTCGGAGAGGCCGTTGATCACCGGGCCGCTGGAATACTCGGCCAGTTCGAGGATGTCGGTGTGGGAGAAAACGCGGGCCATGATGCCGTCCACGTAGCGCGAGAGGACGCGGGCCACGTCGGCGGTGCTTTCGCGCTTGCCCAGTTGAATCTCGAAGGGGGAGAGGTAGAGCGCGTAGCCGCCCAGATGCACCATGCCCATCTCGAAAGAGACGCGCGTGCGCAGGGAGGGCTTCTGGAAAAGCAGCCCCAGCGACTTCCCGGCCAGGATTGGGCGGTTGCCGCCCTGCTTCCACTCCGTCTTCAGGGCGATGGCCTTGTCGAGCAATCCACCCATCTCGTCGGGCGTAAGGTCGGCTAAACTCAAGAAATGTTTCATGATATTCCTCCAGAATCGATTAAAGGTTGGGATCAACCTGAACAGTTACGGTTGGGAAAAGTATACCACAGATAGGGCGGGGAAGGCAAATGCGCTTTGCGGCGATGCCGTGTTTGCCAACCCCTGCGGGCGTTATATAATAGACTCTTATGCGCAGTCCCTCTCTGGGGGCTTGCAAAAGCGATTATGAGGGGGGGGGGAAAAAAGGGTGACGTTTCGGGAATACGTTGACCAACTGGCGCGCGGTGCAGACCTGGTGCGGGTCACGCGGCCCATCTCCAAAACGTTCGAGGTGGCGGGCGTGCTCGACCGCCTGGCGCCCCGCTCCGTATTGTTCGAATCGGTGCGCGAATCGGCGTTTCGGGTGGCGGGGAATCTGTTCTGTACCAAAGCCGCTTTCGCCGGCGCGCTGGGCCTCTCTGCGCGGGACGTCATCCCTGCGCTGGCGCGCGCCATCGACGCGCGCACGCCGTGCCCGGTGGTCGCACAGGCCCCCTGTCAGGAGGTCGTGTGCGAGCCGGACCTGGATGCCCTGCCGATTCTGCGCCACCTGGCGAGCGACGGTGGGAATTACGTCACCGCCGGCGTCGTCGTTGCCAAACACCCCGTTCACGGGCAGAACCTCGACTTCCACCGCTGCATGCAGATTTCGCGCACCGAAATGGCCGTGCGCGTGGTCGATTCGCGTCACTTCGACGCGTTCCTGCGCGAGCGGGGATCGCTGGACGTGGCGCTGTGCGTGGGCAACGCGCCCCACGTGCTGGCTGCGGCCGCCACGTCGGTCGACATCGGCGTCGACGAGCTGGAGATCGCCAACGCGCTGGCCCCGACGCCGGTGGTGCGGGCGAAGACGGTCGACCTGCTGGTGCCGGCCGAGGCCGAGTTCGTGCTTGAGGGCACGGTCTACCGCGACCGGCGGCACGCCGAAGGGCCGTTCGTTGACCTGACCGGCACTTACGACGTGGTGCGCCAGGAACCGGTGTTCGTGGTCAAGGCGATCACGCACCGGCGAGACGCGATCTGGCAGGCGCTCCTTCCCGGCGGACTGGAGCACAAGCTGTTGATGGGCATGCCGCGCGAGCCGACCATCTTCCGGGAGGTGAACAAGGTCGTGCGTTGCCTGGACGTCAGCGTCAGCCCCGGCGGCTGCTCCTGGCTGCACGCGGTCGTCCAGATCGACAAGCGGGCTGAGGACGACGGTCTGAAGGCCATCCACGCCGCCTTCGCGGGCCATCGCTCTTGCAAGCACGTCTTCGTCGTCGATGCGGACATCGACATCTACGACCCGCTGGCGGTGGAGTGGGCCATGGCCACGCGCTTCCAGGGCGACCGGGACATGGTGGTCAAGGCGCGCGAAGCGGGGTCCAGCCTCGATCCCAGCGCCGAACCGGGAACGAAGCTGACCACGAAGATCGGCTTCGACCTGACCCGTCCGCTAGGCGCGGCGGGCTACGAGCGGGCCGTGTTCCCGCAGGTTGATTTGGACGTCACGTAGGTCACGCTGAAAGCATGACAAGAATCCCGTTGTTCCGCCCGGTCAGGAGACCGGGCGGAACAAGAGGGACCGCCTGAGGCATTAACCCAGGCCCATTTGCGGAAGGGGTCCGGGGGAA
>JAFGOJ010000081.1 GCA_016926575.1 Anaerolineae bacterium
TGCGGGCGGCTTCGCCGCCCGCAAAACCCCCACTCCCCCTCTTTAGCGGCGAAGTGAGATGACTGCGAAGCGTAGCTGAGCAGTTACCGCCAGCCAACAAAACACTGGCAGGAGGAGATAACGATGGATCTGGACCTGATGGATTACGAAGAGTTTGACGAGGAGGAGGAAGGCGCTGTAGAGGAAGGCGAAGGCCAAAACCGCGTCTTCATCATCGCGGTGGCGGCTATGAGCGGCATTCTATTGCTGGGCATCATCGCCTTCTGCGTGTGGGTGCTGATCGTCGGAGGGTACATCGGCGGGGGAAGCGAAGCAGTGGTCGAGTCGCCCACAACCGAGGCTGTGGCGGAATCCGTGCTGACAGGCACGGCCATCGCCGAAGCGGCCGCTGTGGAGACGAATACCGCCCAGACAGCCACTGCAGCGACCGCAGCAGCCGAAGCAGCAGAGCCCACCACCGCCCCCACCGTCGCTCCAACGCGCGCCCCCACCCTCACCCCCACCCCCGAAGCTGGAGGTGAAGAGGGCGGCGAAGATGGCGCGACGCCTGAGGGAAGCGGCGAAGACGGCACGCCTGAAGCAGGCGCAGAAACCACCAGCGAACCGCCCGTCGACACGACAACCGCCCCCGAAACGGGCGCAGGCGAGGGCACCCCGGCCAGCTCGGCCGAGGTCACCCCAACGATGGGACCGCGCCCCTCCCCCACGACGATGGGCGGAACGGATGCCCCATCCGCCGTCTCGACGACGGGTATCGGGGCCTTCACCGCCATCGTGGCTGCCGCAGGCCTCCTGCTGCTGCTCATCACGGCGCGTAGGTTGAGAACGGCGCGCTAAGTTCGTCCCGGCTCACAATCGACGCCGACGTGTGGACCGCCAACGTCCACCGTTGGCGTCTCTTATGCCAAATGGCACCGATGATATGCCCGAGATACTCATCCATACAGAAGAACTGAACTGCCTGCACGGCCACACCGCCGCCGGCGCGTGTTGTATCGTCACCGGCATGAGCAATACCGGAAAGTCCTCTCTCCTACGCTACCTGGTCGCACAAAACGCGCCGGTGAGCGAAGGCTGTACACAGGTTCTGATCTACATCGATTGCAACCGCGTGCTCGATCTATCGGAACAGGGCTTCTACGAGGTCGTGCTGCGGGCGACCCGCTCGCGGCTGCACCAACTCAGTTTCCCGGACGACCTGATCGACCCACTCGATCAGGCGTATCGAAAAGTCACCCACCCACCGAACCCCTTCGCCATCCCATTGGGGTTCATCGAAGGCATCGAGACGCTGCTGGAGCGCGCTCAGTGTCAGTTTACGTTGATCTTCGACGAGTTCGACGAACCATTTGCCGAGATCGAAGGGCGCATGTTCCTCAACCTGCGCGCCCTGCGCGACCGGTATAGGAACGCCTTGACGTACATCGTCGGCACCGAACGCCCGCTGGACCAGATACGAGACGACACCGAAACCGCCGAGTTCCGCGAACTCTTCGCCGGGCACATCTGCACGATGAACCTGACTCCCAACCCCGAGGTCGAACGCTGGGTGCAAGAACTGGCCGGCCAGAAGGGCGGGCAACTCAGCGACGAAGAAGTCGCTTTCGTCGTCGAGCAGGCCGGCGCGCACCCTGGACTGCTTCAAACGATCTCCCTTCTGACGCTGCGCGCCCGCAGCGTGGCCCCGGAGACCTACGCCAAGATGGGCCGCGCGCTGATCGTCGAGGCGATGCCCGGCGACGAGCTGACCCGGCGCGAGTGCGAGCGCCTGTGGCGGCAATTGGCCGTCACGGAGCGCGCGGCCCTGCACGCGCTGGCTGTCGGCACGCCCATCGGCGATAAGATGGCGGCCCGGTTGGCCCGCCTGGGATTGACCGACGTGCGCGGGGCGATTTTCGGTGCGTGCTTCGCCGAATTCGCACGCCAGCGCGGACAGCAACGCACCGACCTGCCCGGCGGCATCTGGTTGGACGTGGACGCGGGCGAGGTCTACATCAACGGGCAGAAAGCACCTATGCTGACCAACCTCGAATACCGGTTGCTGCAGGTGCTGTACGAGCGCAAAAACAAACTGTGCGACAAGTACCAACTGATCGAGCAGGTGTGGGGTGAGCAATACATCGACGAGGTCGACGACGCCCGCATCGAGAAACTGATCAGCCGCCTGCGCGCAAAGATCGAAGAAGACCCCACCGACCCGCACTACCTGGTCACCGTGCGCGGGCGCGGCTATCGCTTCATCGCCCAGCCCAAGAAGTAGCGCCTTCTGGAAAGATTCCCCACTTGCACTGCTGTAAAAAATCTCTATACTTGTAGCAACTACTCAAGCTGTGCGCCTGGCAGTTACCTGTTCAGCGCGTCGAAGGGAGAAGCCCCCCCCCTTTTCGCGGCGGGAAAGGCAACTGCGAAGCGTAAGCTGAGCAGTGACTACTTCTGAAGTATCACACACATGCGGGCGGGAGAGACAGCGGGCGGGCCACGGCGGGTGGCACCGGCGGCTGTTTGTGTGTGAATAGCACATTTCAAATCAAAAGGAGAGGTAACATGAAAAAAAGTTTGGTCTTACTCGTGCCGGTGCTCATCCTGATCGTCGCAGTGCATCCCGCTGCTGCGATTACGTGGGGGGAGCTGGACACGGCGCATCCGAACGTCGGCGCGATGGTCGTCGACTGGCCCGATTACGGGCCATTTCAGATGTGCTCGGGTACGCTGATCCACCCACGCGTGTTCCTGACTGCCGCACACTGTACCCACGACCTGGCCGACTACGGCATCGAAACGGTGTGGGTGAACTTCGACCCGTACGCTGTGAACGAAGATACGCTGCTGCTGGTCGAGCAGGTCATCACGCATCCGGACTTTCTGTGGGGCACTGCGGACCCCCACGACATCGCCGCGCTCATCCTGGCTGAGCCGGTGACAGACATCGCGCCGGCTCCCTTGCCCGAGGAAGGTTTCCTCAACGAACTGCGGTCCGAGCGCCAGTTGCGCGATAGCTGGGTCGGAGCGCCGATCACGGTCGTCGGCTACGGCGGCGTGTTGGACTGGCCCCCGCCAGACATCACCTATCCCGACGATATGCGCCGCGTGGCAGTGTCGGAGTACCGCTCGCTGACCCCGGTATGGTTGCATATGTCCCAGAACCTCAACAACGACGACGGGGGCACCTGCTTCGGCGATTCGGGCGGGCCGGCGTTCATGGATGACCCGCGCACGCCAGAGCTGGAACAGATCCTCGTCGGCATCACCTCTTGGGGTGACGCCCAGTGCGTGGCCACGAGTTTCGACTACCGCGTCGACACCGCCGGGTCACTGGCCTTCATCGATGGCGTAATCGCAGGATTGGACGAATAACAACACCGCGTTTACAGCGCGGCTGCATCGCACAAGAAGGGGCGCGCTCGCGCGCCCCTTCGTCGTTGCACAGAACCACAGCCTGTGCTACACTGTAAGCGTATCCAAACACCACCCGAAGGAGCATTCAATCCATGAGCAACACCTGGATTCCCGAACGCGCCATGGTCATCTACGCCCACCCAGACGACATCGAATTCACCGTCGCGGGGACGGCGGCGAAGTGGGCCCGCCACGGCTGCCAGGTCGTCTACGTCGTGCTGACCGACGGCAACGCCGGCAGCCACGAGGCCGGGATGACGGCGGACGCGCTGGCACGGATTCGCCGCGCGGAGCAGCAGGCCGCCGCCGATGTCACCGGCGCGACATGCGTCTTCGTCGGCGAGCCGGATTGCCTGCTCGCCCCAACGCTGGAGCTGCGCAAAAAAGTGGTGCGCCTGATCCGCCAGTACCGCCCGCAGGCCGTCATCTGCGGTGACCCGCGCCCGTTCTTCTACGTCGACCGGTACATCAACCACCCCGACCATCGCGCAGCGGCGCAGGTGGCACTCGAAGCCGTTTTCCCCGCAGCAGAGCTCAACCTGCTCTACCCCGACCTGTTGAAAGAAGGACTCGTCGGGCACAAGGTCAATTACGTCTACATCACCAGCCCGCAGGATGCCAACTGCTACATCGACGTCGCCGATTCGATCGACCTGAAGGTGGCGGCGCTGCGCCAGCACGTCAGCCAACTGGGCGATTGGGACCCCGAATCGCGCATCAAAGAACGCGCCGCAGAGATAGGCCGCAAGGTCGGGTTCGAGTACGCCGAGGCGTTCATCCGCATCACGCTGCACGAGCCGGAGACTGAAGACACCTAAGCAGAGGCTGTCATGCCAACCAACCTTCCCGCAGACTACTACAAAGTCGAGGAAGAGTTTCGCACCGCCACGTCGCCAGAGCGGAAAATCGCCCTGCTGGAGGAGATGCTGAGCATCATCCCCAAACACAAGGGCACCGACCGGCTGCGGGGCGACCTGCGGCGCAAGCTGGCCCGCCTGAAGGAGGGCGCCGAATCCCGCAAAGGGACTGGCAAGCAGGTGTCCCTTTACCAAATCGACCGGGAAGGGGCCGGGCAGGCTATGGTGGTGGGGATGCCCAACACGGGCAAGTCGGCCCTGGTGGCCGGGCTGACGAACGCTACCCCCGAGGTGGCGGACTACCCCTTCACCACGTGGGTCCCTACCCCCGGCATGATGCCGATCGAGGACGTGCAGGTGCAACTGATCGACACACCGCCGCTGAGCCAGGAGTTCATCGATCCGGACATGCTGAGCCTGATCCGCCGCTCCGACCTGGTCCTGATCGTGATCGACGTGCAGGCCTACCCGCTCGAACAACTGGATGAAACGGTCGAGATATTGGCGGAAAACCGCATCCTGCCGCCTCACCGGGCGCACACGTACACCGGACAGCGGCGGGTGGATGTGATCCCGATGTTGGTCGTGGTCGGCAAAACCGACGACGAGGCCTGGGACGCGGAGTTCGAGGTGCTGCGCGAGCTGCTGGGTGACGAGTGGCCCCTGATCCCGCTCTCCATCGTCACGGGCCGCTACGTCGACCGGTTCAAGCAGGCCATCTTCGACGCGCTGGGCATCATCCGCGTCTACTCCAAACCGCCGGGAAAGCCGCCCGACTTCAACCGCCCCTTCGTCCTGAAACAGGGCGCGGACGTGGAGGAACTCGCTGGCAAGGTACACAAAGACTTCCTGGAGCAGTTGAAAGCGGCGCGCGTGTGGGGCAGCGGCGCGTTCGAGGGGCAGATGGTGGGGCGCGACCACGTCCTGCACGACAAAGACGTGGTGGAATTGCGGATGTAGACGGGGTATGGATTGCGTTGGGCGCGCTGGCGAGCATCGTCGGGGCGGGCATCGTAGTTTGGAAGATGATCGACAAGCGTGCAAAAGGAGAGTGACCATGGACCCACGAGAAAAGTTGATCCAGCGTCTGGACGCCGCGCGCGAAACGATGCGCCAGGTTGTAGCCAGGGTCGATCCCGAACGCGAGATCTACCCCGGCTGGACGATCAAACACGTGTTGGCGCACATCGCCGGGTGGGACGACGCAGCCATCGACGCGCTGCGCGCCCACGCCACCGGGAGCGCGCCCTCCGTCGACGCGGCACACGGCATCGACGCGTACAATGCCAAGACGGTGGAGACGCGCGAGTCGCTGAGCTACGAGCGCGTCGTCGACGAGTGGACTGCGACGCGGGAGACGTTCAAAACGCTGCTGCGAGAGATGCCCGACGAAAAGCTCGCACAATCTTTCGTCTTCCCGTGGAAATCCGGAGGAACAGCGGCGGACATCGTCGCCATCTTCGCCCACCACGAGGAAAGCCACGCCCGGGAGATCGAGCGGATGATCGGCAACCCGGCGCGGGCTACCCTCTAAGGTTCCTGTCACGCTACAAGCGTGACCTACATCTTGGCTGTCGTTGCGGGTCTCCTGGCCCGCCGTTCCGCCCGCTCAGGAGACCGGGCGTAACAAGAGATCGGCGCGGGTCCACGACCCGCGCTCCCGCCGGGTCTGTGACCCGGCGGGAGCAAGAGGGGCCGCCTGAGGCGTTGACCCAGGCCCATTTGCGGAAGGGGTCCGGGGAAACCGGAAGGTAAACCGCA
>JAFGOJ010000467.1 GCA_016926575.1 Anaerolineae bacterium
AACCGGAAGGTAAACCGCAGGTTTACCCGTTTCCCCGGCGGGGTGCAGGGGCGGAGCCCCTGCAAAGTCCTGGTAACCGATGGTCGGTGGGTAAGAAACCCGCCCTACATCGAGACGGTCTATTTTCGGAATAGTTCAAGGGAGGGTCTGTGGCAGGAAACCGCGAAGTCTACGAGCAAGCCCTCAACCAGGGCGCTAACTTTGCCTGGGAGCAGAATTGGGACGGCGCTATCGGCGCCTACACGCGGGCATTGGCCGAGTTCCCCGAGGACCAAGCGGCCCTGTCTGGCATTGGGCTGGCCTACTCCGGTGCCGGGCAACTGGAAGATGCGATCGACGCCTACCACAAAGCAACTCAGCTCAACGCGGCCGACCCCTCCTTGCCGGAACGAATGGCCAAAGCCCTCGAACAACTCGGCCGCCCGGAAGAGGCAGCCAACGCCTACGCGCAGGCTGCCGACCGGTACGTCGCCCAAGGCACGCCCAACCTGGCCCTGGCGCGTTGGCAAGACGCTGTCAGCGCCTATCACAACCACATCCCTTCCCACGTGCGTATCCTGCAAGCCTACTTGAGCCAACAAAGGAAAGAAGAAGCCCTCACCCAATACCTCGTGCTGGCCGAGGTCTACCACAACAACGGACAGCGCGATAAGGCAATGGAACTGCTGCAATACGCGTTGCGCATGTCTCCCCGCAATCCGGATATCATGGCGATGATGGATCACCTGCGCTACAACGAGAAGGAAATAGCGATCGCACCGCCAGGCACCGGATCGCTCGAACCGACCACGCTGGGGTTCGACATCGGGGACGACGACGAGTACGGTGAAGACACCGGCAGTCCGGTCGAAATTGCTCTGCGCAAAGCGCTCACCGACCTGGCCGAGACCGTGTTCAGCGAAGCGCTGCCGAAAACCGGCCCGCTGGTCATGCGCGAGCTCTCCAAGCCGGAAATCGATGCGCACATCGCCAAAGCGCTAGATGCCCAAACCCGGGGTAACGTGGAAGATGCCATCGCCAGCTACGAGCACGTCCTCAAGGCCGGCGTCATCCAGTCGGCGGTCAACTTCAATCTGGGCCTGCTCTACCAACAACAACTGCGTTTCGAGGAGGCCATCGAGCAGTTCGAGAAGGCCGTCGAAGACCCCGAGTACCGCCTGGGCAGCCACTTCGCCCTGGGCGAATGCCAGCGCGCCCGTGGGCGCATCGACGAGGCACTGAAACACTTCATCGAAGTCCTCAAAATCGTCGATATGGCCACCGTGCAGCGCGAGCAAGTGGACGATTTGATCCAACTCTACGGCGAACTGGCCCGTACCTACGCTGCCAAAGGCGAACGCGACCAGGCCGTGGAATTCCTCAACTCACTGATCGGTTTCCTGGGCGACAAAGGGTGGGAAGACAAGGTCACTCAGGCCCGCGAACGGCTGAACGGCGTCGCCCACGCCGGCCCTATCCTCAGCCTGGCCGAAATGCTGTCGGTTCAGGCCCCGGAGAGCATCCTCGAATCCCTCGGGCTGGCACAGGAATATATGCGCCGCGGCCTGGAAGATGCCGCCCAGGACGAGCTGGATCACGCCATCTTATTGGCCCCCACCTACCTGCCGATTCACCGCCAGATGGGGGAGGTGCTGTTGAGCCTGGGAAAGGCAGAAGCCGCCGTCGCCAAATTCGTCACTATCGCCGACCTCTACCACGTGCGCGGCAATTTCTCACAGGCCGCCGCGATGTACGAGCGCGCCCTCAGCCTCGCCCCTATGAACATCACTCTGCGCGCTAAGTTGATCGACCTGCTCGTCACGCACGGCGAAATCGACCGCGCGCTGGAACAGTACCTGGCCCTGGCCGATACGTACTACCAGATGGCGCAACTCGATCGCGCGCGCGAGAAGTACAACGAGGCACTTCAACTCGCACCCCGCGGCGATCCCGAACACCGCTGGGCGGTGCGCATCCTCCACCGCATCGGTGACATCGACATCCAGCGCGTTGACTGGCGGCGCGCTATGTCAGTCTACGAAGAGATTCGCAGCACAGCCCCCGACGACGAAAAGGCCCGCCTCACCCTCGTCGATCTGTATTACCGGTTCGGGCAATCGGCTCAGGCCATCGGCGAGATCGATGGCCTGGTTCAGGCACTCCGCGAGAGCGGCAAGTCGCAGAAAATCATCCCCGTGCTGGAACAAATCGCCCTGGATCACGACCGCGACATCCCCATCCGAACGCGCCTGACCCAGGCCTATCTGAACGCCCGCGACATCGAAGGGGCGCTAAAGCAACTCGACACGTTGGGCGACCTGCAACTCGAAGCCGGACGCACACAGGACGCCATCAAGACCATCCAGATGATCCTGCGCCTCAACCCTCCTAACCCGGAACCCTACCAGGCGCTGCTGGCCCAGTTGACGGAGTAGGGTCGGTCTCAGACCGACCCTATCGCTCCACGCCGAAGATCATCCCGTCTGAGCGCCCCATAACCTCCGGGAAGTACATCTCGTAGGCCGAGGCCGGGATTACCCGATATTCTCCCGCCAAGCCGATCTGCAACTGGTACGTGTATTCATACGTGCCCGCAGGGAGAGACGTGGCGAACAGCACCAGCTTCTCGTCCCGCAGGTCGGTGTTGGAGAACCACCACCAGCCCCACCCCCAGTACCACCACGGCAGTTCCTCCTCGACCAGGCGCAGCTCGGGGCGCTCGCCCACCACACTGGTCGTCAGCAAGCTCGTATCGACCGGTTCCGCGCCGGCCGGGAAGGGGTCTTCGATCACCACGTACTGTAAGTCGTGCGGCGCGACGATGGTCAGCCGCACCCGCACCAGGTCCCCCACCCGCGCCGAGGTGATCGGCTCGCAATCTTCCTCGCACTCCGCCATCTCGTAGCTGCGCCCGATCACAATGCCCCGGTTCAACGCGCGCACCTCCTCCACCGGCAGGTACGCCCGCAGATGTGCGGTGTAGTAAAGCTGGCCCGCTCCCTCCCCGCGAGCGATCTCCAAGCGATTGGCCTCGCCCAGCAGCAGATCCGCCACCGCCACCTGCACCTCCGCCACCTCGTCCACCGTGGCCGGGGTGACGCTGCCCTCGTCCAGGTCCGCGCCGTTGAGACGCACGCCCCAGTCGTAGTCGCCCTCCAACTCGCCCGTGGCAACCATCCAGTCGGTCAGCGCAATCAACGCCCAGGCCGTCTCCTGCGTCGTCTCCCAACGCTCGGCGGTGCGGGCGTGCATCAGCCAGCGCACGGCATTGGGCGCGAGGTCGTTGTCGGGATCGAAACGCGCCAGTACGTCCAGTGCCAGAGCCGTGGTGCGCGTGTCGGTGTTCCAGTTCCAACGATCCGACTCCGACTCCTGCCAGTGCGCGCCGGTGGCACTGGCAATCGCCGCCGAGTTCAGATCAGACAACAGCGTGCGCAAGCGCGAATCGTCCGCGTCCAGCACGCCGAAGGCCAAGGCCAGGTAGGCCCGGCCATAGTGGCTCAACTGTTGGCGCGACCCGTACAGCGAGGCCAGGTACGAAGACACCTCCACCTCGGTTACGCCCGCCGCCCGCGCCTCCGCCAGCGTGTAGAGCACGAACGCCTGCCGGTTCGCTTGCCACGTCTCGCGGATGCGTGTGGTCGTCCGGACGTGCTCTTCCAGGTAGCCGATGCCACGGGCCAGCACGTCCTGGTCGACGACAAAACCGGCCTCCTGAGCTTTGACCAGCCCAAAGACGACGTAGGCGCTGACGAGCGGGTTCGATTCGTCGCCAACCCACCAGCCCCACCCGCCGTCGTAGTGCTGGCGGGCCGTCAGGCGCTGCAAGCCGACGCTCACCTGCTCGCGCAGGCTATCTTCCAACTCAGGGTCTTCGACCCCCAGCTCGACCAGCGCGCGGTAGGAAAGCACGTTGGGCAGAAAACGGGAGATAACCTGCTCGGTACACTCGTAGGGGTAGTGCTCCAGGTAGTCCAACCCGCCCACCATCCCCGCCGCCAGCGAGGGCTCGATGCGCACCGTCAGGTCGCCCTGCGAGGTATCGACCGTGCGCGGCACGACGACCGCCTCCAGCACGCTCCCTTCGTCCGACAGTTGCCCCGCCGTCCCCACGACCTCCGGAGCGGAGTAGCGGTAGACCGGCAGGAGCTGGTCGGGCGGGAGCCCGGCCGGCGGCTTGACCGCGTCCGAATACCCGCTGCCCGAGGCGTAGAACGTCAGGTCGACCCACTCGCCGTCCGCGACCGTTACCGGCCAGGCCACGCGCTCCTGCCCGCCGGGGGCCAGGCTGACCTGGTGGCGCGCCGCGCCATTCAACGTCACCCCATCCGCCTCCAGCCACACCTCGACGTCCAGTGCGCGGTCGGTGTTGTTGTGCACCACCGCCGCCAATTCGACCTCGTCCCCCACGACGAAAAAGCGCGGCGTCACCGGGCGCACCAGCAGGTCCTTGGTCGAGAGCAAGTCCAGCTCCACCTGCCCCACCAGCGTGTCTTCCGTCACCGCGCGGGCATCCAGATTCCACGTCGTCAACTGGTCGGAGAGGTGGAAGGAGACCGTGGCCCGTCCATCCGCGTCGGTGCGCACGGAGGGAGACCAGAAGACCGTGTCGGGGAAATCCTGGCGGATGAAACCGGCTCCCATCGCCTCGGCCCCGCCGCCCCCGCCGCCCTTCGCCTCCTGAGAGACCTGAGCCGTGATTCGGTCGACCAGGACAGAGAGACTGTCGGACGTACGGATGCCCAGCCCGCGCTCGCCGTAGAAGGCGGTCAGGATGGCCGGAGCGTTGTCGGCGGCCAGGGAGAGCACGGCTTTATCGACCACCGCCAGCCCCACCTCCGCCTCGACCGGATTGCCGTCGACGTCGGTCACTTGGATCTCGGCCGTCACTTCGTCACGCGGTGAATAGAACGCGCCGCCCGCCAGATCGCGGTCGGGCGTGATGGTGATGTTCAGCGCCCGCTCGTCGGTCGACACGTCGAAGGAGACGTACCCCACCCGGTACGCCGGGACGGGATTCGTCTCGTCGACGCCCTTGACCAGCACCACCGAGACGTAGACGTTGGGGATGAAGTCATCCGTGATCGGCAACTCGATCGTCTCGGCATTGCCGGTAAGCGTCTGCACCCAGTGCTCGACGATGCGCCCACGCTCGACGGTGACGAGCGCCGTCACTTCACCCTGGAACGGTGAGGGAATCAGGATGCGGGCCACGTCGCCCGGTTCGTACGTGCGCCGGTCGGCCACCAGATTGATGCGGTCGTTGTTCTCTTGCCGCCAGCTGACGTATTCGCGCCCGGAGACCCACAGCCAGGTGGCAGAGACGACCGCGTTCCCCTCGTCGTCCGTGCCCTCGGCGCGCACGATGTACGTGCCACCCGACTCGGGCACGAATGCGGCCACAGCCTCGCCATCGGCGTCGGTGGTCACCGTCTCGCTGTAGACGACGGTGTCGGTCGGCGTCCACGTCCAGTAGAGGTTGCCGTAAGCATCTTCCTCCTGCACGTTGAGCCATTCGCGCCGGTTGAAGGTGACCTGGAGCGGCACGCCTCCCACGGGCGCGCCCTCCCAATCGACCGTGCGCACATCGACCGTCTGCTCCTCGTCCACGACGCCCACGTAGCGCGTGGGGCGCAGTCCAACGTAGAACAGGCCCTTGTGAACGAGGACGGTGGCACGGTTGCTGACCGAGCGGTCACTCTCGTCGACGATGGTGGCCTCGATGGTGAGGCGCTGGCTGAGAATGGCGTCGGCGATGTCGGTGGGCACAGAGAAGACGAAACGCCCCTGCGCGTCGGTGGTGCCCTCGCCGTCGGCGACCACGCGGCCCCAGCCGGGTTCCTCTTGCGACCACCAATCCCAGCGACTGGTGTCGCTCCAGTCCCACCAGCCGGGCACGTCGGGCCGGAAGGCGGCGTCTTGGGCGAGCAAAAGCCAGGAAACGTCGGCGTTGGCGACCGGAGCGCCGAAGAAATACGTGGCCTGAACCGCCACGTCGACCTCGTCACCGGCCAGCACCTCGTCCCGCTCTGGGGTGACGGTCACCTCGAACTCAGGGCGGCGGTACTCCGCCACCTGGAAGCCGATGCCGTCCACGTGGTCGGGGCCCATCTGGACCTCGATGTAGTAATAGCCCAGCGTGGCCTCCTGGCCCAGAGTGAGCTCCCCATCGAACGTGCCCATGTCCGACAGCGCGTGCTCGTCGTGGAAGATGATCTCGCCCTGGTCGTCGTAGACGTTGACCAGGACCAGGTTCAGGCGACCGGGCAAGGTGTAATGCGCGTCGTCCTCGTTGCGGACGACGCCGCGGTAGTAGACCGGCTGGCCGGGGCGATAAATGGGGCGATCGGTGTAGAGGTACAGGCGGTACGGCTGGGTGTAGAAAGAAGAAGGTATATCGAAGTCCCAGGGAGCGATGCCCTCGTACCACAGATTGAGCGCTACGCCGAAGTCGTCCGCGCCCGGCGCGCCGGTCATGGCCAGGTAGCTGGCCCACATATCCCCGATGGGGTCGTCGATCTCGGTGAAGAAGACGCCGTCGCGGTCGGTCGTGCCGCGGGCCAACGCGACGCTGCTAAAGAAGCTGGTCGGGTCGGGCACGGTGACGCTCAGGCCGGGCAGCGGGTCGCCCGTCGCCAGGTCGGTGGCCCAGACCAGCACTTCGCGCTGGGCCAGTTTGAGCGTCACATGGACGCGCGAGACCACCAGCAGGTGGCGCGCGGGTTCCACAGCGTACTGTCCCAGCTCGGGGGCAGTGACCTCCAGGAAGTAGAGATCGGGCGGCAGCGGGCCGCCGTCCTCGGCCAGGCTCAGGCGCAGGTAACGGGCGGCGTTGAGTTCGGCCTGCGCCGGCACGCTCCAGGCACGCACCAGTTCGGCCTCGCTGGCCGGATCGAATGCGTCCCACACGCTCCACCGGTCGGGCCCGGTGAGGCGCGTGAAGTCGGCCAAGTCGATGCGGTAGAGCGACACGTCGAGCTGGCTCACGTTTTGGTGCACCGCGTAGACCTGTGTAGCGGTGTAGCCGTTGTACGTGCCCACCTGTCCGGGTGTCGCCAGGTAGACCATCGGATCGAGGGCGCGGGTGGTGAAGCGCACGATCTGGTCGGCGCCGAGAACGTTGCCGTAGGGATCGGCCAGCGCTCGGCCCAGGAGCACCTCGTAAGCGGTAGAAGGTTCGATGTCCCAAGAGATGTAGAAGGCGTTGTCGTATTCGTTCCAGTAGGTGTAGAGACCGGTCGGCTCAGGCAGGATGGTGATGTTGGGCATCAAGGTAGAGACGTCCATCGGAGCAGAAAAGTGAACTTCGAACGTGCCATAGGGGTCGGCGGCGAGGTCGCCATCGCCGGGCGTGGTGCTCACTACGTAGGGATAGGGCACCGTATCGAAGAACCAGACGGCTCCATCTTGCAGAGAAGCGTTGCCGCTGGCGGCGCGGGCGGAAGCGCCCACGCGGGCGGTGTAACGCATGCCCAGGTCGAGCGAGTTGTTTGGCGTGAAGGTCAGCACCGTGTTGCCTTCGTGCCAGGAGAAGCGACCGCTCACTGGCTCGTCGTCGCTGGTGCGCAGCGAGAAGGCAGCCGCCGTCGAGGGGCGGTCCATCGGCTGGCTGAAGGTGACCGTGATCGGCTGGGTCAAGGGGATTTTGTTGTCGCCGCTGGCGGGCTGGGTCCACACGATGGTGGGGGGTTGAACGGTGAAGTTCCAGGTGAAGTCCTCTTCGAGCACGCCGCCGGTGGTATCGGTGAGACCGGCGGCGACGGTCGCCACGTACGTTTCGCCGGGCACGAAGCCTGTGGCGGGGCGAAAGACGTAGATGGACGTGTTGATCCACTCGCCGCTGCCCTCGACCGGCGGGTCGAAAGTCAGCGGAGCGGGCAAGGACGCCTGGGAGGCGCTGACCAGTTGCAGTGGGACGACAGGGCGGTTGAACATCACCGTCACACTGGCGCTGGGTTCGACCTCGGCCGTGTCTGGCTCGGGGATGACCTGGGTCACTTCCAGGTAGCCGACGGTGGCGAAGGTGAAGTCGACCTCCTCGCGCAGCGGCAACCCAACGGCGGACTTGGCCGACGTATCGATTTTGATGCGGTAACGGGCCGCGCGGTCCCACGAGGTACGCGGGGAAAAGACCATCGTCGCAGCGTCGGGCCAGGAGATCGTGCCGGTCACGCGCGGCTCGACGTGGAATGCAGCTTCGACGGAGTCGGTGTCCATCGGCTGGTCGAAGGTGAGCGTCAGCGCAGCTTCGGGGGCGGCCTCTTCACCGCGAGCGGGCGCGCGCGCGATGAGCAGGGGTTGGGTTGGCGGAAGCGGTTCGGAGGTCGGCGTAGGGACAGGCGGCGACGTGGGCGGGACAGGCGTAGGAAAGCCACACGAAACCACCGTCCCAACGAGCGTTACAATGACCAATAATAGAGACCAAAACGCTTTTCGATTCATCGCACGACTCCTTTTACTCTTTGAGACTTGTGCGTCCCGGCAAGCATTTTTTCCTGTTGCGGGAAAGTAGACCTTCGGTAATGCTCTTTTTTGAGGGTCGTTACCGGCAGATCACGATCAATATACTCATTATACAAGACTCTGCCGAAAAAACCAGAATCCAGCAGCTACACCACCAATGGGCGAAGCTGAGCGGTTGCGTGCGACAGCAATTGGCTTCGAAGCCGTGTGCGCGTCGGCAATTGCGCAAACTGCCGTTTATGGTTATAATAACCGACGATGAGCGAGAAGACCTCCATCAAGCCCTGGGAACAAGACAAGCCTGACTCTCCTGAAAAAGAGAGCGACAAACTCTCGACGCGCACCATCAGCGGGCGGCCGCCCGCCAAACCCGATCTGAGCACACGTCAGGTTGCGGGGAAAGCGCGCTCGCGCGTCGAAGGCCGCCTGACGAAAGACACCTTGCTGCAAGGCCGCTACCGCATCATGGGCGTCATCGGAGCGGGCGGAATGAGCACCGTCTACAAAGCACAGGACATGCGCTTCCCCAAAGTGACGCGCCTGTGCGCGGCGAAGGAGATGCTCAATACCTCGTCTGACCCGCACATCCGCGAGAGGAACCTGAACAACTTCGAGCGCGAGGCGAGCATCCTTGCCACGCTCAGTCACCCCGCCATCCCCCAGGTCTACGACTACTTCACCGAAGGCGACCACTCCTATCTAATCCAGGAATTCATCAAGGGCAGAGACCTGGAAGAGATGCTCAACACCATCGACACCTTCCCGCCCGAGTCACAGGTGGTCAGTTGGGCCCTCCAGACGTGCGACGTCTTGGTATACCTGCACAGCTACAAGCCCCATCCCATCGTGTTCCGCGACGTCAAACCCTCCAACATCATGCTCGACGAGTACAACCGCGTCCGGCTGGTCGATTTTGGCATCGCCAAGGTCTTCCAGAGCGGCCTCAAAGGAACGATGATCGGCACGGAGGGCTATTCGCCGCCGGAGCAATATCGCGGCATCGCCGACCCACGCGGTGACATCTACGCCCTGGGTGCGACGATGCACCACCTGCTCAGCCGGCAGGACCCACGATTGGAGCCCCCTTTTTCTTTTCACGAACGGCCCATCCACGCCGCCAACCCCAACGTTTCCGACGAATTGGTCACCATCATCAGCCAAGCCCTCGAATACGACATCGAGAAACGGTTCAGTTCGGTCGAGACGCTGCGCGAGGCACTCTCCAAGCTGCCCAGCGCCAGGGGCGCGGTGTCCGCGTCGCTTATTGGCTCCACGTCGGACCTGAGAGCGCCCGGGGAACCGAAACCGCTGTGGGATTTCACGTGCGAGGACGAAATCCGCTCGAGCCCGGCAGTGGCTTACGATACGGTCTACGTGGGCGTCTACGACCACAATCTGTACGCCCTGGAAGCAAGAACCGGCAAGTTTTTATGGAAGTACCCCACCGAAGGCGGCATCGGGTCTTCACCGTACGTTTTCGAAGGACTGGTGCTCGTCGGGTCGCAAGACCAATCGCTCTACGCCATCAGCGCCCAGTCGGGCAGCATCCGGTGGACCTGCCCGACCGGCGGGCCGATCTACTCTTCGCCCAAGGCCCAGTTGGGACTGGTGTTCTTCGGGTCAGACGACAACAAGCTCTACGCGCTCAAAGCCTCCAGCGGGCGGGTGGCGTGGACGTTGCAGACCGAAAGCCCGGTGCGGTCGTCGCCCACGCTGGGGCAGAGCACCATCTACGTGGGCAACGAGAGCGGTTCGTTTTACGCCGTCAACGCCGGCGGGAAGATCATCTGGCGCTTCCGTGCCCGGCGCGGCATCACCTCGTCGGCGCTGATGGTAGGAGACAACCTGTACGTCGGTTCCAAGGACGGGTTCTTCTACACACTGGACGTCGACAACGGGTGGGACGTGTGGCGGTATCGCTGCAACGGCCCCGTCATATCCTCGCCCGCCACAGACGGCACCTACGTCTTCTTCGGTTCCGTAGACGGGGACGTCTACGCCGTCAATATGGCAAGCGGGCGGCTGGGTTGGCGGTACAGCACCGAGGGCCAGGTGACGTCCAGCCCGGCGGTTCACCAGGGCGCTGTCTACGTCGGCTCCACAGACGGTTACCTCTATTCGCTGGACGCCGACAAAGGCAAGCTGCGCTGGCGCTTCAAGACTGAAGGTCCTATCATTTCGTCACCCTGCATCGTCGACAACACGCTCTACATCGGCTCATCCGACCACCACGTCTATGCACTGCCCTTGTGACCGAAACGCGGTGAACTATGCGATTCAAGCGCACCGACCGAGACGCGAAAGGCACGCAACCCCTTTCCCTTAAGCCTGCCGGCTCGGAAAAGCTCTACGTGGGGTGGGCCACGGACGTGGGACGCGTGCGCGGCCATAACGAGGACGCCATCCTGATCCTGGAAAGCCGCCAGGAAGGCGGGAGAGACCTGCCATACTGCGGACTGTTCGTGTTGGCAGACGGGATGGGCGGGCATCGCTCCGGCGAGGTCGCCAGCGCGCTGGCCTGCCGGGTCGTCGCGACACACGTCGCGGAACACGTTCACCTGCCACTGCTCAGAAACGCAGAAGCGCAGTTTGATGCGGAGCAGGTGCTGAGCGAGGCCATCAGCCGGGCACACGCGGCGGTGGCATCCAGCGCGCCGGGCAGCGGCACGACGCTCACTTGCGCGCTGGTGCTGGGAAAGGACGTCACCCTCGCCCACGTCGGCGACAGCCGCGCCTACGCCGTCTCTCCCGACGGACTCAGCCAGATCACCCGCGACCACTCCCTGGTCGACCGATTGGTGGAGATGGGCCAGATCACAGCGGACGAAGCGACGCGCCATCCACAGAAAAACGTGCTCATGCGCGCCGTGGGGCAAGGGGACTCGCCCGAAGTGGACACGCACCGGCAGTCGATAGCAGCTCCGGGCGGGATACTGCTCTGTTCGGACGGGCTGTGGGGGCTGGTCGGCGACGCGGAGATGACGCGCGTCATCGCCGAAGCCTACGCCCCCCAAGCCGCGTGTGATGCATTGGTGACGGCCGCCAACGCGGCTGGCGGCAGAGATAACATCACGGCGATCTTGATACAGTCGATCTTAGAGTGACTATGGCGACTCAGGACAAAGACCTCTACGACATTTTGGACATTTCGCCCATCGCCACAGAGGCCGACATCAAGCGTGCGTACCGGGCCCTCGCCCGCCGCTACCACCCCGACAGTGGCGGGGAAACCGCGTCCGCGCAGCACTTTCAAGAGGTTCAGGCAGCCTACGACCTGTTGAGCGACCCGGCGCAACGTCGGGCCTACGACCGACAGCGTCAGGAGCGGCTCACGACACAAGGGGCCGCGTTCTCTTGGGAGGTCCTGTCGAGCCAACATCAGATGCGCGCCATCCCGGAAGAACAGGCTCTCTACCTGCTCATCAACATCAAGCCCGCCGAGAATGCCGACGGTCAGCGCCTGCCCATCAACCTGGCATTGGTCATAGACCGCAGCACGTCGATGCAAGGCAAGCGGCTGGATTACGTCAAAGCCGCCGCGCACCAGATCGTCGACGAGTTGCAGGACTTCGATTCGCTGAGCGTGGTGACGTTCAGCGACCGGGCCGACGTGGTCGTGACGAGCCAGAAATTGACCAACCGCCCGCGCATTCAAGCCCGCATATCGGGGATTTGGGCGGCCGGAGGGACGGAAATCTTCCAGGGCCTGTCGAACGGCCTGGAGCAAATTCGCCGTTTCCACTCCCCCAACACGATGAGCCACCTGCTGCTCCTCACCGATGGGCAGACTTACGGGGACGAAGACAAGTGCATCAGCGCCAGCCAGCAGGCTGGGACAGAACACATCACCATCAGCACATTGGGCATCGGCGAGGATTGGAACCATACATTGATGGAAGAAATAGCGCGCCAGGCCGGGGGAAGCTGCTTCTACATCGCCCACCCCAAACAACTGCGCCACATCCTGGAGCAGTACGTGCAAGGACTGTACGGCGTCGTCGCGCGGGACTTCCAGCTCACGATCCGTCTCCCCGAAGGCGTGCATCTGGCCGACACGTTCCGCTGTTTCCCTTCGATCGATCGGATGCTGTTCGAAAGCGGAGAGATCAATCTGAGCCAACTGCGCAGCGACAGCAGGATACAGATCATGATGGAGCTGACCGTCGCGTCGCAGCCGGAGGGACAGCACCGCCTGGCTCAGCTCGAATTGAGTGGCGTGCTGCCCGCGACGGGCAAACGTGAGCGCCTGATTTACGATCACGAGGCGGAGTTCGTCGCCCGGCCGGAGCCGGCTTCGGTACCAACGCCGATCATCAACGCCATGAACCGCGTCAACCTCTTCCGTATGCAGGAACAGGCCTGGGAAGCGCTCGAAAGTGGTGCGCACTCAGAGGCAAGCCAGCGCCTGGAGGCCGTTGCCACGCGCCTCCTCGATATGGGCGAGCGCGACTTGGCCAACGTCGCTCTGTTGGAAGCAAGCCGCGCCTCGCAAGGTATGCGCACGTCGACGAAGGCGCAGAAGACCATCCGGTTCGGGACGCGCTATCTGGGAACCAAGTGAAAGGATACCGGCTATGATCGAATGTCCATCGTGCGGAAAGAAACATCGACCAGGAACCCTGTTCTGTACCGACTGCGGCATCTACCTGCCCACAGGCGGAACGCTCAGGACGACCCCCCTCCCCACCGACGAACTTCCTCAATCCCCGTCCGCTCCGAGGGAAGCGCTGTCCGACGAAGCGAGCGCACAACAACCCGCGCGCCATGCTATCCACATCGAAGTGCTGGACACCGGGCGGCAAGTCAATTTGCCCATTGTCTCCGAGTTGCTGCTGGGGCGGGAAGACGCAGCCCACGGCATCTTCCCAGACATCGATATGACCCCCGACAAGGGGTTGGAAAGGGGCGTCTCGCGCCGACACGCCAAAATATTCCGCCAGGGCACAGAGTTTTACATCGAGGACGTCGGCAGCGCCAACGGCACGTTTCTCAACGACAACCACCTCACCCCTTACCTGCCTTACCCTATCAAAGAAGGCGACCGAATTCAGGTCGGCCAGTTGCAACTGAAGATCAGCTTGGAGTGACGCGAACCCAAAGGAGGGAACAATGCCTCTGACGATACTCCTTCACCTGACGGGTGAAGACCCAATGGTGGCCGAGATCGACAAAATGCCCGAAGCAGCAGACCAATTCCTGGCCTGCCAGAATCCCAGACGCCGGGATGGAACGGACGTCAAATACCTCGATCCCGACATCAAAACGCTCTTGCTTCCCTGGCACCGCATCCACAGCATCGAAATTATGGGAGCCGAGGGCGAGGAAGAAGAAATCTTCACGTTTGTCCGGGAATAAGATGTGAGTACGCTCAACTCGCTCATTCTCGTCGTAGATGACGAAAAACACATCACCCAGGTGCTGCACATGAACCTGGAGCTGGAAGGATATCGCGTCATCACGGCGTCGTCCGGCATCGAAGCGCTAGAACGGTTGCGCGAAGACCTGCCCGACCTGGTGCTGTTGGACGTGCGCATGCCCGAGCTGGACGGCTTCGAGACGCTGCGCATCATCCGCGAGACGTCGGACGTGCCGGTGATTATGCTGACCATCCGCTCGGACGAAGAAGACATCGTGCGCGGGCTCGAACTGGGCGCCGACGACTACGTGACCAAGCCCTTCCGCGCCAGGGAACTCAGCAGTCGCATCAAAGCTGTGCTGCGGCGTACCCAGGGCCCCACCTCGCCCGAGTCCGCCATCCTGAAGATTGACGACTATCTGAGCGTCGATTATAATAACCGCGAGGTCATCGTCGCCGGGGAACGGGTTCCACTGCGCCCCACCGAGTTCAGGTTGCTGTACCACCTCATCGAAAACGCCGGCTGGGTCGTGCCACACGAAACCCTGCTCGCCAAGGTGTGGGGCTACGAATACCAGGAGGAAGTGCACTACCTGCGTCTGTACGTCACTTACCTGCGGCAGAAGATCGAACCCGATCCCTCCAACCCGCGCTATATCTTGACCGAGCGGGGGGTCGGCTATCGCTTCGTCGATTTCAAAAATCAATCCAAGGAAAAGGAATGGTAGTATGGGAAAAGCTTACAAAGTCATCGTTACGGGAGCGTTCAACTCTGGGAAGACCGCGCTGGTGACCACCATCTCCGAGATTCCGGTGGTCAGTACCGAGCGACGCATCACTGACGAACATTCGGAGATCAAAGAAGAAACGACCGTTGCGATGGACTACGGTCAGGTGACCATCAACGGCAACCTGCTGCACCTGTTCGGCACGCCGGGCCAGGAGCGATTCGATTTTATGTGGGACATTCTCTCCCGCGAGGCCGACGCGCTGCTGATTATGATCGACAGCGCCAACCGCACCAACCTCACGACGACCCGCCGTATGCTGCGCCAACTGCGCCGCAAGGCGGAGATTCCCTTCCTGGTCGTTGCCACCAAGCAAGACCTGCGACGGGCCCTCTCGCCGCAGGAAATTGCCGAGTCTTTGCCGGTAGACCCTTCCCGCGTCGTCGCCTGCGACGCGCGCGAAAAAGGAAGCGTCAAAGCCGTGCTAGAGGAACTTTCCAAGCTCCTAGGTTAACCCCTCCCGCGCTCCAAACCCTCTCCATCGCGCTGGCCCCCGGTCAGCGCGATGGGTCTATCATGGCTCTAATGCGCCTCTTGTGCGAATCTAATGGAAATCGTAGACAATAAATGGTATATCAGGAGGTGCCCTATGACCCTTATGCATTTCAATCCTATGCGCGAAATGATGAGCTTGCGCGAAGCGATGGACCGCATTCTCGAACAGTCGGTCCCGGAATACGGTATGGTGCGGCACGGCAGTTCGCAGGAAATCCCGTTCCGCCTGCCCGTCGACGTCTATAAGACGCCCGAGGAAATCGTCATCGTGGCGTCTCTGCCTGGCCTGTTGCCGGAGGAAGTGGACATCAGCATCGAAGGCGACACCCTGACCATCCGCGGCGAGTTGCGCCCCCCCCTGGACAACGTGGAATACCTTTTCCAGGAGCGACCCTACGGCTATTTCGCCCGCTCACTGATGCTCAACCTGCCTGTGGCCATCGAACAGGCCGAGGCCGTCTTCGAGAACGGCGTCCTCACCCTCACACTGCCCAAGTCGAAGGAAACGCGCGCCAGGTCGATAAAGATCACCAAAAAATAACAGAACTGCTACATCGCTTCCGCTATTGCCACAACTGGAATTTCTGATACAATACGGGGCAATGGATCTCAAACAAGCCCTCAACGTACATCCAGGAGAAGTGGTTACCTTTTTAGGTTCAGGCAGCAAAACGTCCGTCATCTGGCGCTTGCTCCACCAACTGGTGTCTAACGGCGAAAAGGTCGTTTTGACCACCACGACCTACATTCTCGAGCCGAAAGGTGTACCGGTGCTCATCACCATCGACCCCGAACCGGGCGATGTGGTGAGAACTCTGTTGACATCTACGGTGCTCGTCCTGGCAGCCAAACGCGAGGAATGCACCGAAGCCTTGCCCGCCGACCCCAACCTGACCGGGCCTTTCAAGCTGTTGGGAGTCCCCCCTCAGGTCCTGAACGACCTCGCGCGCAGGTTGCCGGGCGTGACGTGGCTGGTGGAAGCCGACAAAGTGAAGAAGGAAAAGCTCGCTATGCCGATCAAGAACGGCGTGATCGTGCCGCCCACCACCAACCGCCTCGTGCTGGTGGCAGATATCGAAGCCGTGGGGCAGGCACTCGATGCCGACACCGTCTACCAGCCGGAGCTGGCCGCGCAACTGCTCAACGTCGCCCCCGGCACGCGCATCACGTCCGAACTGGTGGCCAAGCTGCTCGGCTATACGGCGCTGGGACTGAGCCGCACCTTGAAGGGCGTCGAGATTGTCGCTCTGCTGGCCCAATATAGCACCCACGCCTACCCAGAAGCCGAACGCCTTGCCCGCCTCCTCATGGACAACGCGCCCATCAAAGCCGTGTGCCTCGTCAGCCTCAGCAGCGCCGAGCCGGTGCTGGGAGTGTGGCAGTGACCCGAGTGGCAGCCATCGTGCTCGCCGCCGGTGCATCCGCGCGCTTCGGTTCCCCCAAACAACTCCTCGACTGGGGGGGCGTCTCTTTGACCGCCCACACCGCCGACCTGGCCCACCGGGCAGAGCTCGCCCCCATCGTCGTCGTTCTGGGTCACCAGGCCGCCGCCGTGAAGGAAACCCTCGCCAACCGGTCCGTTCAAACGGTTGTGAACTGGCGCTGGGAAGAGGGCCTCAGTACGTCGGTACAGGTTGGACTCTCTGCGCTCCCTCCCGACGTCGACGGGGCCATCTTCCTGCATTGCGACCAACCGCTCGTCACCGTCGGGTTGCTCCGACAGCTCGTCGCCCGCTTCGAGCAAACCCAGGCCCCCATCGTCCTGCCTGCCTTCCAGGGCCAACGCGCCACCCCGGTGCTTTTCGCGCGCCGCCTCTTCCACGAGCTGGCAGCCGCGCACGGCGACCAGGGCGGCCGCCAGTTGATTAATGACTATGCGAATGAGGTCGCCCGCGTCGACGTCAACGACCCCTTCCTCCTCACCGACGCCGATACGCCCGACATCTACGCCCGCCTGCAATCTGCCAATCTGCAATCTGCCAATCTGCAATCTCCCCCCCCCAACCTGATCGTCGACATGGACGGCGTCCTCTGGCGCGGCGACGAGGCCCTGCCCGGCTTTCTCGCCTTCTTCGACTTCCTCCGCCGCCACCGCATCTGCTTCACCCTCGCCACCAACAACGCCAGCCGCCGCCCCGACCAGTACGTCCAGAAGCTCGCCCGCCTCGGCGCCGAAGTCTCTGCCGACCACATCCTCACCTCCGCCCAAGCCACCGCCGCCTACCTCTCCACCATCGCCCCACCCACAACCCCCGTCTACGTCATCGGCGAGGACGGACTGCGCGATGCACTGACCGAGCGCGACTTCACACTGGTCGAACGCGACGCACGCTACGTCGCCGTCGGCTTCACCCGCCACCTGTCCTGGGAAATGCTGGCACGCGCCACGATCGAAATCCGCGCCGGAGCACAGTTCTTCGGCGCTAACCCCGATGTCACTTTCCCCAGCGAAGACGGGCCCGTCCCCGGCAACGGAGCCACCCTCGCCGCCCTCGAAGCCGCCACCGGGGTAGCTCCCACCGTCATCGGCAAGCCCGCACCTTGGCTCTACCAGGAGGCCATGCAGCGCATGAACGCCTCACCCGAAACCACGCTCGTCATTGGCGACCGGCTCGATACCGACATCGCCGGCGGCATCCGCGCCGGCATCCGCACGGTCCTGCTCCTCTCCGGCATCGCCACCCGCGACCAACTCGCCACCTCCCCCTTCCAACCCGACGCCGTGTTCGACACCATCGGCGCGCTGGTGCAGGCATGGGAAGCCACCCCGCCCAAAGCACACGAGGAGCTATGAAGTCACTATACGACCTCGACTTTCCGGCACTCCAGGCCCTCCTGGCCGGCTGGGGCGTCCCCACCTACCGCGCTCGCCAGGTCTGGGAATGGCTCTACGTCCACCTGGCCGATTCCTTCGACCAGATGACCAATTTACCCTTGCCGCTACGCGAAAAACTGGCCTCGGGCATCGGTTTCGCTCTCCCCTCCGTGGCCGCCTCGCAGACCTCTGCCGACGGCCAGACCCAAAAGGACCTCCTGCGCTTGTCCGACGGAGAGACAGTCGAGGCTGTGCTGATGCGCTACGACCAGCGCCGTACCGCCTGCATCTCCACCCAGGTCGGGTGCGCCATCGGCTGCGCCTTCTGCGCCACCGGACAGGCCGGATTCCGTCGCAATCTCTCCGCCGGCGAAATCGTGGCTCAGACGCTCCACTTCGCCCGCCACCTCAAACAAGAAAACGACCGCCTGACGAATGTGGTGTTGATGGGCATGGGCGAGCCACTGCTCAACTACGACGCATCCCTGGAAGCCGTCCGTCGCATGGTCGACCCGCAAGGGTTCCGCCTCGGACAGCGCCACATCACGCTCTCCACCGTCGGCATCGCCCCCGCCATCCGCCGCCTGGCCGATGAGGAGATCCAAATCACCCTCGCCGTCTCTCTGCACGCCGCAACGGACGAGCTGCGCGATACGTTGGTGCCCATCAACCGCCGCTACCCCCTGAGCGAGCTGTTCGCCGCCTGCCACCACTACGGCGAGCGCACCGGGCGGCGCATCAGCTTCGAGTGGGCCCTGATCGACGGCATCAACGACACGCCCCAACAGGCGCAGGCCCTCGCCGCCCGCTTGGTCGGACTGCACGCCCACGTCAACTTGATCCCGCTCAACCCAACCCCAGCCTACGCAGGCCAGCCGCCCAACGCCGACGGCGTCGCCGCGTTCGCCGCTCAACTGGAGCGCCACCACGTCTCCTACACCGTCCGCGTCCGCCGTGGCATCGAGATTCAGGCCGGGTGCGGCCAACTGCGCCAACGCAAGGCGGAAAAGGGTCGCCCGTGAAGCGCTATGTCCTCGTCGCCATCCTGACCGTGCTGGGGGCCGCGCTGGCCTGCCAGCCGCCGCTCTTCCCCACTCCCACCCCCACCCCGACGGCGACGCTCACACCTTCTCCCACCGCCACCGCCACGCCCACGCCCACACCGCCCCCCACCCCCACGCCCACACCATTGCCTGCCGATCTGGTCACGGTGGGCAACGACGCGCTCTTCGTCGGCGACACCGAAAGCGCCATCCTGGCCTACCAGACCGCATTTGTCGCCGCCAGCGCCGACGACACCGCCGCCCAGGCGCTCCTGGGCCTGGGGCGCGCCTACCTCGCCGACAACGCCTACCTCAGCGCCGCCGATGCGTTCCAAACGTTCCTCGAACGCTTCCCCAATGCCCAGGAGACGCAGACCGCTCACTTCCTGCTGGCCGAAGCGTCGAGAGGGGCGGGCGATTTCTTGACCGCCGCCGAGCATTACCGCGCCTACCTGCAAGGCGATACGGCCATTGCCGCCTACGTCCAGGAGTGGATCGGCGACGTGCTCTACGCCGCCGCAGACTACGAGGGCGCAGTCCCCGCTTACCAGGCCGCCATCGACGGCGCACCCGACCTCTCCTTCGAGGTCGGCGTGCGGGAAAAGCTGGCCCTGGTCCACGTGGCCCGCCTGGACTACGACGCGGCCCTGGCCGAGTACGCCGCCATCCTGGCACAGGCACGCATCGCCGACTACCGCGCCCGCATCGTCCACCAGGAAGCGCAGACGCTGCTCGAAGCGGGACGGGCACAAGAGGGCTACGCCCGCCACGCCGAGCTGGTGCAGGCTTACCCCTCGAACTATTGGGCCCACCCATCGCTCGTCATCCTGATCGAGGCCGGCATCCCGGTGGACGATCTGCTGCGCGGCATTGTCGACTATTACGCCGCAGCCTACCAGCCGGGCATCGCTGCCCTGGAGCGCTACGTCGCCGCCCATCCCGACCACAACGGCGACCCGCTCTACTACCTGGCCCTCTCCTACCGCGGCAACGGGGACGAGCGGCGCGCCGCCGACACCTTCGACACATTGGTGTCCAACTATGCCGAGAACGTCCATTGGGGCGACGCGTGGATGGAGTGGGCGGATATGCTGTACGACGCCGGCAACCTCGACGGCGCGGTCGATATGTACCGCCGCTTCGTCGCCGCGGCCCCGGCCCACGCACGCGCGCCGGAAGCGCTCTGGACCGCCGCCCAACGCCTCGAACGGGGCGGCCGCCTGGAAGACGCAGCCCAGACCTACGCCGCCTGCCAGACCGCGTACCCCTTCTCCGAATACGCCACAGGCGCGCTGCTGCGCGCCGGGTTGCAGCAATACCGTCTGGGAGCCGCGCCGACGGCCGCACAGGTGTGGGAGGCATTGGTCGAGACGTACCCCGCCTCGACGTACCGCGTGGCGGGTCTGTTCTGGTTGGGGAAAGCCTACCTGGCCGTCGGGCAGCCCATCTCGGCCACGACAGCCCTCGCACAGGCCGCGGCGGCCGACCCCGACGGGTACTACGGCCTGCGCGCCGCCGACCTCCTGGCCGACCCACTCGCCCCCGTCTTCTCGCCGGACATCCGCCGGCCGGCGGCGAGCATGCTCGCCGGTCAGTCCGACGCCGAGGAGTGGCTGGTCGGCTGGCTGGGCCTCGCCACCTCTGCCGGGCTGGGCGAGCTCGATCCCGAACTGGCGGCGGACCCGCGCCTGCAACGCGGGGTCGAACTGTGGCATTTGGGACGCTTGGAGGAGGGCAAGAACGAACTGGAAACTCTCCGGCGCGCCCTGGTCGACGACCCGCTGGCTCAGTATCGCCTGGCGCTTCTCTTCCGCGACCTGGGGCTGTACCGCTCATCGATCCTGGCCGCCAACACCCTCATCGGCCTCTCCCCGGCCGCCACGCCCCTGGACGCACCGCCCTTCGTCGCGCGCCTGGCCTACCCTACCCACTACCAGGACCTGGTCATCTCGAACGCCCTCACCGAGAACCTGCCGCCGCTGCTCGTTTTTGCCCTGATCCGCCAGGAGAGCCTGTACGAGGGATTCGCCACCTCGACCGCCTACGCCCACGGGCTGATGCAGGTCATTCCCAGCACGGGCGAGTCCATCGCCTTGCAACTGGGCTGGCCCCCCGGCTACGAGACCGCCGACCTGTACCGGCCCTACGTCAGCGTGCGCTTTGGGAGCTGGTACCTGGCCCGGCAACGGGATCTGTTCGAGGGGCAGTTGAGCGTGGCGCTGGCCGCCTACAACGGTGGTCCCGGCAACGCTATGGCCTGGCTGGATGACGTCGGCACCGCCGACCCCGACCTCTTCTTCGAACGCATCAGCCTGAGCGAAACCCGCCTCTATTTACAACTGATTCGGGAACACTACAACGTCTACTCCCAACTCTACTAATCGCGTAACTGCTCAGGCTGTGCGCCTGGCAGTTACCCGCCTGGCGCGTCGAAGGGAGAACAGGGGGTTTTGCGGCGGGAAAGGCAACTGCGAAGCGTAAGCTGAGCAGTTACCTAACTGCAATCTTCAACCTGCTTCAGGAGGAACAATGGACGATCTCGCTCGCCGCGCGCGGCACGCAGCAGAGCGCGTTCTGGAAGACGAAAAACTCACAGACAACCTGGAGGACGACGCGGCCAAAACGCTCATCGAATGGGGTATCGCCTGCGCCGAAGCCATCGCTCGCAGCACCGACGACGCCTCGGATACGTTTCTGGAGCGCCTGCAGGCCTTGCGCCGCCTGATGCGCACCGTCAACGAATGGATTCCGGCACGCGAGAGCGCCGCCCCCCAACAAGCTGACACGTATGTGACTCAGATCGTCGAGCAGGCGGCGGCAGTTTACGGCGAGCGGTTTGTCCGCCCGACCGCAGAGCAGTGGGAGGCCTTCGTCGGGCACTTCAGCGCGCCACACAGCACGCCAACCCAGGCCATCGCAGCACTGCGCGCCTTGGTCGAGCAACCGGTCAGAAAGGGCTTCGAGGTTCGAGTCAAGCTGTTCGCCACCCTGAGGCGTCACTACCCGCACCTTGGCATCGGCGAAGCGATGCCGGTGACGGTGGAAGAAGGTGCGACGATCGACAGCCTCGTCGTGCAACTCGGGCTGCCGCCTCGGCAAGTGAAAGTGGTATTCGTCAATGGCATCGTCCGCGAGGGGAGCTACCCACTGGCAGAGGGAGACGAGCTAGGCATCTTTCCACCGGTGGGCGGGGGCTAAAAAGATACAGCGGCCGATGAGCTGGCCGCTGATCTGAAACGCCTGGTGCCTGGTCCAACGAATTCGCTTCTTCCGACGGATTCTCCGCCTCACCACCGCTATCATCTAAGCGCTTTGGAACGCGACGTTGGGGGCCCCAGACGGTTGTCTCTTCTATATTTATTGTACAGAAAACGCCCTCGAATGTCAATAGAACAAAACCTTAAAATCTATGCGCGCGGCTGGCAGCGCGGGCAAAAACTCGTTCCCCGCTGGCCAACCGTCATCTTCTCGACCGGCACGCCGCAGCGCGGGCACGGCTCGCCCACCCGACCGTAGACCGCCAACCGGGCCGCGAATTCGCCCGGCATACCGTTCACGCCCACGTACCCCGCGTCCTCGAGCGTCGTCCCCTGATTGGCAATCGCCTCTTCCAACACGCCCCGAATGGCCTGGTGCAGTCGACGCGCCTCGTCTTCATCCAACGTGTGCGCCAGGCGCAGGGGATGAAGCCGCGCGCGCCACAAGGCCTCGTCGGTGTAGATGTTGCCCAGCCCCGCCACGAATCGCTGGTCCAGCAACAGCGGCTTCAACCGCCCCCGACGACGCCCCAGCGCCTCCGCCAGCCATTCTGGCGTGAAATCCGGCTCCAACGGTTCCGGCCCCAGATCGCCCACCACCTGCGCGGGGTCCGCCACCAGCACCATCCGCCCGAACTTGCGCTGGTCCGAAAAGCGCAACTGCCGTCCGTCATCCAGCCGGAAGAGCACCCGCAGGTGCGGGTCTTCTGCCGCGCCCGCCGCTTCCACCTGCAGGCGTCCGCTCATCCGCAGGTGGACCAGCAAATACTCGCCATCGTCCAGCGCGATGAACAGCCATTTGCCGCGCCGCCCCACGTCGACGACGCGCCGGCCGGTCAACCGCGCGGCAAAGGCCTCGAGCGCGGGCGCGGCGACCGTGCGCGCCCATCGCACGCCGACGCTCTTGAACGTCCGCCCCACCAACGTATCTCGCAGCCCACGGGCCACCGTCTCCACTTCCGGCAGTTCTGGCATAAGACAGCATGATACACACGCCCGAGACCCTGTCAACCTTGCCGTCCGCTTAGAAAATAGCCAACGTTATGGCTCCCGCCGGGTCCGTGACCCGGCGGCAGCGCGGGTCACGGACCCGCGCCGAGCGGGTGTCACGCTAAATCGGTTACCAGGACTTTGCAGGGGCTCCGCCCCTGCACCCCGCCGGGGGAACCTGCGGTTCCCCCGGACCCCTTCCGCAAATGGGC
>JAFGOJ010000468.1 GCA_016926575.1 Anaerolineae bacterium
ACCGGCCTGTCACCCTCGCACTTCTCCTTCAACCGGCCAGAAGGCGCATGCCCGACGTGCAAGGGTCTCGGCGCGGTGGAAGTGCCGATGCGCTATTTGCCCTCCACCTGGATCCCGTGCGCCGATTGCGACGGGCAGCGCTTCTCCGATGAAGTCCTGGCCGCGACGGTGTCCTTCGGCGAGCGCCGTCTTTCCGTCGCGGAGTTGTATGAATTGAGCATTGGCGAAGTAGCCGAACTGCTGCTGAACGACCCACGCCTGCCGGAACGCCAACGCCGGACCGCACGCCCTATCCTGAGCGCCCTGTGCGACATCGGCCTGGACTACCTGCGCCTGGGCCAGCCCTCACCGACCCTCTCCGGCGGCGAGGCACAGCGGGTGAAGCTGGCAAAGTTCCTCGGCAAACGCGGTCTCTCCGGCAGCGTCCTCATCCTCGACGAACCTTCGACCGGCCTGCATCCCAAGGACATCGCCGGGCTGCTCGTCGTACTCGACCGGCTGGTGCGCAGCGGGGCGACGGTCGTCATCGTCGAACACAACACCGACGTGATCCGCGCCGCCGATTGGGTGATCGACCTTGGACCGGGCGCCGGGCCGAAAGGCGGGCAATTGTTGTACACCGGGCCGCCGGGCGGGCTGTTGGAAGCGGAGGGGTCGCTGACAGGGAAGGCATTAAAGGAAGAAGCCGTCAGCTTTCAGCCGTCAGCTTTCAGCCAAAATCCGTTGAAGATCAGAGAGGCATCGGGGACGATAAGCATCCGTGGGGCGCGGGCGAATAATCTCAAGAATGTGGATGTGGATGTCCCCAAGGGGAAATTGACTGTGGTGACGGGGGTATCGGGGTCAGGGAAATCGAGTCTGGTGGGCAATGTGTTGGAGGCGGAGGCGCAGCGGCGACTGCTCGAAAGCCTCTCGATGTACGAGCGCCAGGGACTACGCGAAGGCCCCGAAGCGCCGGTGGATGCCGTCAGCGGCCTGGGCGTCGTCGTGACGGTAGGATCGACACGGGGACTGCACGCGCGCCGGGCGACGGTGGGCACGGTGACGGAACTGTCACACCACCTGGCGATTCTGCTCTCGTGGCTCGGCGAACGGCGATGCCTGAACTGTGACGCGACTATGGAGCGCCACCAGGACACGTGGCGTTGTCCCCACTGCGGCGAGACCGCGCCGGTCGCCCCGCCCCGCTACTTCCAACCCACCCACTACGCCGCCGCCTGCACGGTCTGCAACGGCGTCGGCACGCTGCGTAAACCCAATCCCGCCAAGTTGATCGTCCACCCGGAACTACCGCTGTGCGACGGGGCGATGCACTCGCCCGGCTTCTTCCCCAAGGGTTACCTGTGCAAGCCGTTCAACGGCGGCTACTACCATGTGCAGGCGCTCGCGGTCAAATACGGCTTCGATCCGGCAACGACACCCTGGGACGCGATGTCGCAGGAAGCGCAACAGGCCTTCCTCTTCGGCGACCCGGAGCCGATGCCGGTGCACTACGAGAGCAAGAACGGGCGCACATCACGCGATTACGTGGCCCCATTCCCGGGCTTCTTCCGCTGGATCGGCGATTGGGATGTCGGCGGCACGTACACCGACACAGAGCTTTGTCCTGGCTGCGCGGGTGGGAAGCTACGACCTGCGTACCTGGCGGTGACACTCGGCGGGCACAATCTGCATGATTTGAGCACGATGCCGCTCTCCGCGTTGTGCGACGTCCTCACGGCGCTGCCGTTGGACACGCCGGGCCGGTCGGCGGATGTGCAGCGGTGGATCGCGCCGAGCCTGGCGGCGTGCCTGCGACGGCTGCGCTTCTTGTTGCGCGTCGGCGTGGGGTATATGCACCTCGACCGGCCCGCGTCCACCGTATCGGCAGGGGAGGCGCAGCGGCTTTCGCTGGCGGGATTACTCGGCAGCGGGCTGACCTCGCTGACGGTGTTACTCGACGAGCCGACGCGCGGCTTGCACCCCTCGGAAGTCCGCGCGCTGGTGGATGCGCTACTCGACCTGCGCGGCGACCAGGGAAACGCCGCGGCGAACACGGTGATTGTCGTCGAACACGACCCCGAGGTGCTGCGCGCCGCCGACTATCTCATCGATGTCGGCCCTGGTGCGGGTGCAGCGGGCGGGAAGATCGTCGCCCAGGGCACGCCGGAAATAGTGGCTCAACAACCGACAACGACGGCACGTTGGTTGCGCGGCGAGCGTCGCCCGTTGCGCATGCCGCGTCACACACCGGAAGAGTGGATGCGCATCCGGGGGGCACAGGGCAACAACCTGAAAAACGTCGACCTCGTACTGCCGCTTGGCGCGCTGGTAGGGTTGTGCGGCGTCTCCGGATCGGGCAAAAGCACGCTGCTGATCGACACGTTGGGACTGGCGCTCGCGCCGCAAAAGCAGACCACGTCAGTCGCCTACGAGAACGTGGAGCCGGGCGCGCACGACGCCATCGAAAACGCGCCACAGCGGGTAATCGTCGTCGACCAGACCCGGCGTGGCATTGCCAGCCCGGCGAATTTCCTCGGCCTCAACGACGTAATCCACGCACTCTACGCCGAGAGTGAGGACGCACAGGCGTTAGGATTGAATGCGGACGCCCTGGGCCAGCGCTGCTCGACGTGCAGCGGAAGCGGCGCGACGCGCATCGACATGGGTTTTCTGCCTGACGTATTCGAGCTATGCGAGGTCTGCCAGGGCACGGGGTATCGCGCCGAGGCGTGGGCGGCACGCCTGCACGGCGTGGCTATGCCCGATCTGTTCGGGCTAACGATCGACCAGGTATGCGAGCTATTTGGTGATGTGGACCGCCTGGCCCTACCGCTAAATATGGCCCGCGAGATCGGCCTGGGCTATCTGACACTGCGCCAGCCCGGTTACGCGCTCTCAGGTGGTGAGGCGCAGCGGCTCAAGATCGCGCTGGAGTTATGCCGAAAGACAAAGAAAGGCGAGCCGACGCTCTACGTCTTCGACGAGCCGACGCTCGGCCTGCATCTGGAAGACGTAGCGCAGTTGGTACGCGTGCTACACCGGCTGGTCGAAGGTAAGAATGGCGTGCGGAATACCGTGTTCGTGGTCGAACATCATCCCCACGTTCTGGCGGCGTGCGACTGGTTGGTGGAACTGGGGCCAGTCGGCGGGCCGGATGGCGGCTACGTGATCACCGAAGGCACACCCGAGCAGGTTGCCGCCAGCGACACCCCAACCGCTCGCTACATCCGCGAAGTACTGGTGGAGATGGATTTTTACCACGAAGACACTAAGACACTAAGTTTTTCATAAGTTTTCCTTTGTGTCGTCGTGTCTTGGTGGTTCTAGAGAGGTGCGATGAATCAGACATTATCTAGCCGGGTGGCATTGCTGCTGGCGGATCCGTCGCCGTGCTTGCGGCTGCTGGTGCTGCGGGAGCTGTTGGGCTATCCAGACGACGATCCCGAAGTACAGGAGTTGCTGGAACTGCGCAAACGCGATCCGTTGGTGCGCGATCTGCTCGACCGCCAGGCGAACGATGGCGCGTGGGAAGCCGACGGGCAGATCTGGCAGGGCGGGCGGCAACGGGCAACCTATTTGGCACTGATGCGATTGGGTTACGTGGGCTTCGACGCCACGCATCGAGATGCGCCGCATCCCGCCGTGCAACGCGGCGCGGAGTACCTCTTCTCCCTGCAACAGGATGACGGCGCCTGGACGTTTACAAGCGATGGCACGGAGGGCGGCGAACGTGAAGGCTACGTGATGGTGCCCTTGCAGACGGCGCTCCCATTGCGCGCGCTGGCGATGTGCGGCTACGGCAGCGATCCCCGCGCCGAACGCGCCTACACGTGGCTGCT
>JAFGOJ010000469.1 GCA_016926575.1 Anaerolineae bacterium
ACCGGGCCGCCGACGTGCTGAACGGGTTGGGCCGGGCGAACGAGTTGCTGGACGGCGCGTGCGACGACGAGGTCGATGGCATCACGCGCCTGCGCGCCGCCGAGGCGCTGATTCACCTCGGTCACATCGAGGCGGCGATGAGGGCGTGGCGCACGCTGGCCCACAGCAAGAACGCGTCGGCCACCATCCGCGTCGATACCGCGCTCCAGTTGAACGAGATGGGCCAGATCGACGACGCGTCCAACGCCCTGCTGGAGCTGGCCTGCGATACGCAAGCGGGTTCGGCGTTCCGCCGCCAGGCAGTCGTCACCCTGAACCAGTTGGGACGCAGCGCGGAGGTCGTCCAGGCCTGGCAGGCCCTGGCACACGACGATTCGCTCGATCCGCTCGTGCGGCAGGAAGCGGCCGAGGCACTGGACCGCCTGGGTCAACCCCAGGATGCTCTCGACGCGTGGGCCACCCTGGCCTTCGACCTCGAAGCGCCCGCGTACGTCCGCTCGACGGGCGCGTTCCAGCTCCTCTACGCCGGGCAGGAAGACCTGGCCGCGCAGGTGTTGATCTCGCTGGCCCAAAACGACCAGGTCGACCTGAAGGTGCGCCAGGAAGCGACCGAAGCTCTCGGTCACTTGGGCCGCAACGACGAGGCGATGCAGGTCTGGATGAGCCTGATTCAAGATTCGCGGATGGATGGGGGCGCGCGCCTGAATGCTGCCGAAGGTTTGTTGCAACTAGGAGAGACCGAAAAGGCCACCACCGCTTTCTTGGCGCTGGTGCGCGACAAGAAAGTGAGCCTGGAGATTCGCAAGCAGGCCGGTGAAAAGCTGCGCAACCTGGGCCACATCGACGACGTGGCCGTGGCCTGGCTGGAGCTGGCACTCAACGAGGCGGCGAACTCGCAGGCGCGGTTGGAAGCGGCACGCTCGCTCGAACAGATGGGCTGCACCGAGGAAGCCGGGACCGCCTTCACCGCCCTGGCGCGCGACCGCGCGGTGAGCTTCGAGACGCGGGAGCAGGCCACAGACGCGTTGGGGCACATTGGCCTGGCCAACGAAGCCGTCCAGGCCTGGCTGACCATCGTTCAGGACGAAGAGCTGGAGGGGCAGGCGCGCTTGAAAGCTGCTCTGGCCCTGCGCCGATTCGACCTCCAAAGCACCGTCGAAGCCCTCATCGCCCTGGCCCACGACACGCGGGTCAACCAATGGACGCGCGTGGAGGCGACGAAGGAGCTGGTCAAACTGGACCAGATCGAGCCGGCGGCCCGGTTGTTCACCGCGCTGGCGGTCAACGGGAAGCTGGCATGGTGGGTGCGTCAGGGGGCGCTGCGGTCACTGGCGCAACTGGGGCCGCCAGCCGCCATCCCGGAAGTGCTCAGCGCGCTGGAGGAATTGGCACAGGACAACACGGTGAACAACGAACTGCGCGGAACGGCGCGCTGGGTGCTGAAACAGATGGCGTAGCCTTACCAACGCAGCGCGGGAAAGGCCACCAGCAGCAACGAAAATCCCCAGAAGATCGCCCAGCCGACCAGGGCATAGCGGCGGCGGGAGAAGCGAAACAGGGGGATCAGCAGGGTCGCCATAGCCACTGCCCAGAGGGTTGGACGGTCGAGCAGTTCCTCCCAGCCGATGGCGGTGCCGTCCGGCGCGAAGATCAGCCAGCGCAAGACGAGAGTGAAAAGCACCGGCAGAGCGGCGGCGGCGATGCCCTCCCACGTCCCCCAGCCGGCGTGCGCGGCCTGGAGCGCGTCGCCCACCTCTTCGACGCCAAAGCGGGCAGCGACTTGGGCCAGCGCGGCCTGTTCATCCACTCCCTGTGCCCGCGCCGCATCGAGGGCGTCCTCCAGGTGGCCCCGAATCTCCTCCAGGAGGTCGTACTCGGTCTCCGCCTCCAAATCGAGGTGGGCGCGGATGTGCGCGAGAACGTCGTCGATCGTCATAGGTGCGCGCGTCCTCAAGAAGAAGGCGTCTGCTCCATCCCCAGCAGCAGATTCATACCCTGCCAGAACGTTTCCCACTGTTGCAATTCAAGCTGCAACTGACGCCGGCCTCGTTCGGTGATCTGGTAGACCTTGCGCCGGCGGGTGCCCGGTTCTCCTTCCCAACAGCTCTGCAACAGCCCTTTTTTTTCCATCCCGTGCAGTCGGGGGTAGATGAGCCCTTCTTTGAACTGGAACATCCCCTGGCTGCGCGCTTCCAAGGCCTGGATGATCTGGTAGCCGTGCATCGGCGCGTCGGTATCGACGAACAGCTTGAGAATTGCCAGGGTCGTTGTTCCCTTGCGCATCTGATCCATCCGGCGCTGTGCCGCTTCCTGTGCAGACATGCGCGGATTTTCGTCCATCATATCCGTTCTCTCCCTACGTGAGCCGTATACCCATAAAATACTTATGGATCATTTTATAGGACATCTCTTTTTTGTCAAGCCGGATTCGGCAGGGGCATTCGTAGCAGTACTAGGGCTCTCTAAGCCGTCTGGGGCGCCTCCTAAGCGTCTTGAACAGTTCATCAACCCCGGGCGAATG
>JAFGOJ010000470.1 GCA_016926575.1 Anaerolineae bacterium
CACAGTTCCCCATCGTCCAGGATCACACGCACTTGCTCGCTGACCGGGGCGACGAGGGGCCGAATCCAAGCCGCTGGAGAGTCGCCCACCGTGGCGGGTTCGACACGCGCATAGTGCTGTTCCTGTTGGACAGTCCGAGCGAGCCAGGCGGCGGCATCCGTCGTCGACGCACGGAAGAAGCGAACGATCTCGATCTCCAGGTGCTCCTCTCCCAGCGCGGTGTTGCCCTGAGGCCCCTCAAAGTCAAAGTTAGCCAGGACGATCGTCCAATAGTCGTCACTACCCTGGACCTCAAAGCGCCACGCCGGCGGTACGCTCAGCCGTATTCCCAACTGTGGCAGGTCGTGGACGTTCCAGGTGGATGGCGGTCCCGGATCAGGCAGGGCGCGCAGGATAGCGGCGTGATCGGCGGCCTCGGTGCTTTTGCGCCGCAACGTATCCAGCGTCCCCAGAAAGGTGATATTTTCCGCCACGATTTCAGGTTCGCCCACCGCCGGATCGAGCGCCCACAGCGTGTAGGCGTTGGCAGTGTACGAAGCGACGAGGATGCGCCGCCCATCGGCGGTCCACTGTATCTTTTCCGGTTGTTCCAAGATCGTCGTGTAGGTCACGCTGGCGCTGCCATCCACGCGGGCCACGACCAGCCGGGCGTGGCGTTCACTAGAGAGGCTCTCGGTGGCGACGCGCAGCGTGCCGTCAGGAGAGAGATGGCTCTCTTGTCCGGCACTCACCAGAGGACGCGGGCCGCTGCCGTCCACCGGGAAGGCCCGGGGACCAAAGTAGGCGCTGACCCACACCGCATCACATTCCGGTGACCATCGCAGCATGTCGGGCGTGCCCATCATGGGCTGCGGGCTGAACTGGCCCAGCGCGCGCTGTTCTCCCGACACAGCGTCGAGGAGCCAGACGGTGGACGTAAAAGAGTCCGAGGAGAGCACGGCAATTCGCGAGTCGTGGATGTCGCCGCAGCCGGGCGACCACGTCGGATAGCTTACCTTCTCTGGCAAGCGGGCCAGCAAGCGCGGCTCTCCCTCCCCGACGACATCTTGAACGTAAATCTCGTAATCTCGTTCGCGGGTCTCCGGGCCCAATTCGCCCCGGAAGACGATGTGGCGGCTGTCCGGCACCCAGGTTGCCGCCAGCAACTCTGGCGCGACTTGGCGCCGGGTCTCCCCGTCAAGCGCGACCAGCCACGTGCCTTCCTTGGGTGTGGGGACCAGCAGCCATTCTCCATCGGGTGAAAGGCGCACGGGCCATCCGATGGGGATGAGAAATGCGTCGAAGACGGGATAGCGTCCGGGATCGAGCAGGACGCGCTCCGGCTCCCCTGAGAGCGGTTTGAGCACCAGCGCGCCGTCCTCCCGGGCCAACAGGACCGTATCTGTGGAGGGTGGAGAGGGTGTGATCTCGAGCACCTCGGAGGGTGAGGCCGTCGGCGATGCTAAAGGTATCGGTGATTTCGTGGGGTCTGCCGTGAGCGTCGGCGTGCTGGTCAAAGTATCGGGCTGCGGGCCGGCGATCAGATAGCAGCGCTGGGCCAGCATCTCTTGGAGGGTCTCATCGGCGCCCAGATACAGGGCGATGACGCGACCGCAGCGGTAGAAATGGGGCGGCGCGACCCAGTCGACGATAGAGTTCGACATTTCGTGGGGGATGCTGTCGGCGCGCACCTGGGCCACCTGCTCGTCAGGGAAGAGATGGAGGTGCAGCCAACTGTGCTCGTCGAGACGGTAGACGATGCCCGGCTCAGGTTGGAGGAACGCAGCCTGACTCTCCTCAGGTTCCTCGGGTGCGTATCCTTGTGTCCGCAGCGCCCTCAACAGCGGCGCGATGTCCGGATGGTCGGGAAGCTCTTGCAGATTAACGCTCTCAATCTGGCTTCCCGCGATCCAATAGGGGCCGGTGCAGCGCGCGGGGATTTCTGTCGGGGTGGCGCTACCTGGCGAGCGCGTCTCCCCGCCCCCCACGCGCACCACGTCGCCCACCCGCGCCACGAGCACGCCGCTGCCATCAAGGATCTGGAGCATCCCATCTTCGGCGGTGACCGTGTGGTCGTAGGGCCAGATGATCAGGTGGCCATGACCCTCCTCGCCTATCCGCAAGCAACCGTCGTTTTCTCGCAGCTCGCCGATCAGCAGCGCCGTCATCTCCACACGGAGCCCCTCCGGCGGGTGCTGGCGAGGAAAGACGACGCCCGGCGGCGGGTCCAGCGGCGGCGTCTCGGCGTAAGGACCGGTGGACTCGATGCAGACGTGGTCGGGCAGCGCCAGCCCGGCCGCGTCGATCTCTTCCAACAGTGCGTCGGAATCGGCGACGTAGAGGGAGACGCAGTTCTCTCGCACGTCCACGCCGGTGTCAGCCCGGCTGCCAATCTCTTCCAGGATACGCAGTGTCTCGGCCTGGGCGGTCTCCAGTTCCGCCAGCGTCGCCTGGGCCTCCCGGATCTCGACCGTCTCCTCCAGCGGCCCGCCCTGGACGTAGCGATGCCGGATGCGTTCCCGATCCGCTGCATCCCCCGTCACGAGGACGATTACCTTGTGTTCAGGCTCGTGCTGGATCCAGAGCCCGCCAAAGACGCCGGTTTCCTGCTCCTGCAGCACGGCGTTGAGCTCGCCGACGGGGTCTTGTTGTTTCAGCCGCCGGATGGCCTCATCCAGCGGGACGTCGTGCGCCTCGGCGTAGCTTTCCGCGTCACGCCGCAGCGCGTCGCTCACCGGGGCTCCGGCGCTGTTTTCAGTCGTGCAACCCGGCGCGAGGAGCAAGGACACAAGCGGGAGTAGAATAACTAACGCTATCGGCTTGCGCATCATCACTTTTCCCTTCTGCCACACTATCCACTTTTGACAATAATAGGACGTTGGAGCGGGATGATTTGTTCCGTGGTCGTTATGATAGCAATGTGGGTTCCCCCTGTTTTTGGTTCAAAGCCGAATGGGACGTAGCCCATTTCGAAAGGCGCCAGCGCGATCTCTTGCTCCCCGACGAGCACCTCTTCACCCGCCGGCCCGCGCGCGATAAGCTCTGCGGGCTAAAGATGGTCACCTGCGGCGGGCGTGCGGAGACGGTCAAGTCTTCCACCACGTGCTCCACGCGCGCCAGCCCGTCCGAACTGAGCAGGCGCGAGGCTAGGTAGTCCGTGTCCGGCAGGAAGGAGGAAGGTGCGGAAATCTCCATCCCCTGGGTCATCAGCCCGAGTTGCCAGGGGCCATCGGACGCGGTTTTGTAGAACAACGCGTGCAACGGCGCACGCGCCCATCGGCGTTAATCCGCGCGATATTCCGCTCGGCCAATCACCGCAGCACCAGCGGGAGATAGATCCGCTGCGTCTCTCCCAACACGGCAAAGAGCGAGAGGTGCGCTATCTGTGCCGTGATCTGCTTCTGCGCGACGTCCACGGCGCTCTCGATCCCCGCCTGTGACCAGGCGTTAGCGCCCGTGTCCCACCACCAAAGCCCCAAGGTCTCTGGGACAGCAACCCAGGAGTCGGCATAGGGGACCGTGACCGTGAACGCTTGCCCCGGCGCGATCTGGGCCGGCTGCCCGGTGCTCGTATAGACGGCGGTCACGTCGAACGCCGGCCCGACGGCGACCAACGCCCCCGTCGTCGGGAGTTGCCACGGACGGTGAGCCGCGTGCGAGACCGTGACCGGCACCGTGAAGGCTCCGACGGGGAAGGTGTAGGCCGTCCCGTCCAGCGACGACGTCAGGGCGCCGCCGTCCGTCCCGATCGCCGCGGTCTGCGCCGGCGCGCCGGCAAGGTCGACGATAAGGGCCGCCGCGCCCTCCGGCCCACGCAGCGGCGCGCTATTGCCTAGAGTAAACGTGTCGACCACACACGCGCCGTCCACGACGGCTGTCAGGCGATAGGCGCCCGCCGGCGCTCCCGCGGTCTTGATCGCTGCCCGCCAGAGGCCATTCCCGTCCGCAGCCGCCTGCCCCATCGCCTGCCCGTTGATCCAGAGCGCCCCCCGCCACCCGGGGGGAAAATTGGCGCCAATCACGTTGAGCACGCTGCCGGGTTGGGCGCTGTCATAGTGCATGTAGAGGTCCTGGCCCGGCCCCATCCCGAGCACCGGCACGGGCGTGGGGCGGACGTCGACGCGCCCGGCGCCCAGCCGCCCGTCCTGATCGCGGCCCGAGCAGAGGGTCTGGCTATCGCTGAGCCAGCAAGTCGCGCCGCCGGTCGTGACCCAATGGTAGCCCCCCGGCGCCTGGGAGACTGCCTGCGGCGTCGAAGAGAAGCCGCTGCCCCAGCAGAGCACCTCGCCCGCCTGCACCGCACAGACCTGCGTCCTGAACGCCGAGATGGCGGTCACGTCGCTGGTCAGCCCCGCGACCTGCACCGGATTGGCGCTATTGACCCCCGTCCCATTGCCCAACTGCCCCTCTTGATTGCGCCCCCAGCACTTCGCGGCGCCGTCCACGATGGCGCAGGTAAAGTCGAGGCCCGCGGTGACGGCGGTCGCGTTCCCTGTGAGGTCGACGACGTCCTGCGGCGTAGGATAGCGATCATACGAGTCCAAAATGCCGTTCCCCAAGGCGCCATAATAGCCGACGCCCCAACACTTGACGCCCCCGCTGACCACCGCGCAGGAATGGTTCCCGCCGACCGCAACGGCGCTCACGCCGCTGCCCAGGCCAACGACGTCCACCGGCGTCGTCTCGGGCGTAGTGTCGTCGTACTCGCCATTGCCCAGTTGGCCCAGGTAATTGTAGCCCCAACATTTGGCCCCGCCGTTGACAACGGCGCATGTGTGTTTGTAGTCTGAATATGTAGAGACCGAGATCTCGGTCACACCCCCGCTCAGCCCGCTCACCGGCGCGGGCGTCGTGGTGGCAACCGTGTCGCCGGTGCCCAACTGACCATAGTTGTTGTATCCCCAGCACCGTGCGCCGCCATTCACGACAGCACAACTGTAATTCATCCCTGCCACGATGCGCGAGACGCCGCTCGACAGCCCCACCACCTCCTGCGGGGAGGACCGCGTCACCTCCGTGCCCACGGGCGCGCCGATCCCCAGTTCGCCCCGGTGGTTGTTGCCCCAACACTGGGCCGCGCCCCCAGCGGTGACGGCGCAGACGTGCCCCCCCCCCACGGAGATGTCCGTGTAGGCGGTCCCCCACAGCTCGCTGAGCACGATTGATCCGCGGGTGCTGTTGCCGATCCCGAGCTGCCCCTCGGCGTCCCGCCCCCAGCAGCGCGCTGTATCGCCGATCACAGCACAGCTATGAAAAAAGCCCGCCGCGATGTCGGTGACGCCGGATGGGAGGCCCTGCACCGGCGCCGGCTGATCGCGCGAGGTCGTCTTGCCGTCGCCCAACTGCCCCTCACCGTTAGCGCCCGCACAGCGGACGGCGCCATCCGTCCCCAGCACACAGTAGTGATTGCCGTTGACGGCGATGCGCGCCACACCGCTCCCCAGTCCCGGCATCTCCTGCGGCGTGCTCAATCTAGTGGATCCGATCAACCCCCAGCACCGCACCGCACCCGAATCCAGGAGCGCACAGGTGTGCAGATACCCCGCCCCCATCTGGACCACGCCGCTGCTCAGCCCGACCACGTCCACCGGCGTGGTCTGATCCGCCGTGTTGCCGTTGCCCAGTGAGCCGTAGTAGTTGTAGCCCCAGCACTTTATCCCGCCGGTCTCCAGCAGCGCACAGGTGTGCGCCGTGCCGGCGGTCAGTGCGACGGCGTTCTCAATGCCGACTACATCCTGCGGCGTGCTCGTCTGATAGGGCGCATCGCCGGCGCCGAGCTGCCCGTTGGCATTCAGCCCCCAGCACTGGACGTGGCCCGACGCCAGCACCGCGCAGGTATGCGTGCCGCCGGCGGCGATCGCACGGGCACTGCCGCCCAACCCACTGACGGCGACCGGCGCGAGCCGGTCCGTCTCCGAACCGTCGCCCAACTGACCGTCCCCGTTCTGCCCCCAGCACATGACGCCGCCGGTCTCGAGCAACGCGCAGGTGTATCCGCGCCCCGCAGCCAGGGCTTGCACACCGGACGAGAGGCCGCTCACGCCCGCCGGCGTCGCGCGATCCGTGTCGCTTCCTGTGCCGAGCGCGGGGCCCCAGCCCCAGCAGCTCACGCCCCCATCGATCAGGGCACAGGTGTGCAAATTGCCGAGCGCCAACATCAGCGGTGCATCCTTCGCCGCGTCTAGGGGGACAGCCCGTGAGAAAAGTCCGAAAGCCAACATGATACTGATGATCCATGCGCAGAAATTGCGAGGTCGCATAGCTCAAGCCTCCTTAAGAGCAGCAGTGAACTTGGGTAGCGCCGCACAGTGTTGTCAACGCCCCCGTATTACCAACGGCAGGTAAACCTGCATCTGTATGCCTAAAGTGTTGAATGTCCACGTGTATTCATTGTTGCTCGTGTCGGGATCCGGCGGGGTTACCTGATCGATGACAGCCCGCACCTCGTGGGTTCCTCCAGCCTCCGGTTCAAAGTCGAACGGGACATAGCCCACTTTGAAAGGCTCCAGCGCGATGGTCTGTTCCCCGATGCACGTCTCTGTTTCGCTTATTGGCGCGCGCACAAACAACTGTACACGCGCCGATGCCGCCACGCCCTGGTTGCGCAC
>JAFGOJ010000471.1 GCA_016926575.1 Anaerolineae bacterium
AACTTATGAAGAATGTTGAACACGGCCTTGATTTTCTTCGCGTTCTTTGCGCCTTTGCGGTAGATTTCTGGTTTTTTCAGTAGAGTCGTAACTGTCTTTAGTATAGACGAAGGCCGGTATCAGTGGCAAGGGGAAAAAGTATTAGTGGGGTATTATTTTGGGGGCAGGATGCCCAACGCCCGCGCTCTGGCGATGGCCTGGGTGCGGCTGTGGACGGCGAGTTTGCTGTAGATGTTGTAGGTGTGGACTTTGACGGTGCTCAATGCCAGAACGAGAGAGTGGGCGATGTCCTGGTTGGAGCATCCGGCGGCGATGAGTTGGAGCACTTCGATCTCGCGCTGGCTGAGGGGTTCGATCAGCGGCTCGGATGGGGGTGGGGCGGGCGTAGGCGTGTCGAACGCGGCCAGCAGGGCACCGACGTACTGCGCGGAGGCCCCTTGTTCCGCGGCCTGGTAGAGCAGGTGGGCCATCGTGGGGCCGGCGTCCAGGAAGGGGCGCACGTAGCCCTCCGGTTCTCCCAGGGCGAGGGCGGTTTCGAGCGCGCCCAGCGCGCTGTGGACGTCGCTCTGTGCGTGGAACGCCAAGGCTCGGAGCAAGTGGATGCGGATGAGCAGTTCGGGGCGCTGACGCTTTTCTGCCAGCGGGAGCGTGGCTGCCAGCAACGCCAGCGCGTCGGCGGTGCGGCCCTGGGCAATCCACAACTGCACCAGGACCAGGCTCTCGTACTTGCGCAGGCGCTCTTCCATCGAGACGTCGTCTTCGCTGGTCGGGATCGCGTCGACGCCCGTCAGCCCGCGCTCGGCCGCCCAGCGCTCGACGGCCTCGACATTTCCCTCCGCGAGCCATACCTGGGCCTGAGACATGGCCACGACGATGTCGTCGATCTGCGTCGCGTCGAACTGGAGTGCGCGCTGTTGCGCTTGCCGGATCGCTGCGTGAGCGCCCGCCAGGTCTCCGCACGCCTGCTTGATGCGAGCCAGGGTGAGGTAAGCTTCCAACGCGCCGATCTCCGTCCACTGCTCCATCAATTGAATGCCTTCGTGCAGGTAATCGACCGCTTCGTCCAGGCGGTTCCATTGAAACGCCAGGTCGCCCAGTCCGGCCAACACCCCGCCGGCGATGGGCAGAGGCTGGCCCTGGCTATCGGTAGCCAGTTCCAATGCCTGCCGGTAAAGCTGCCCGGCATCGTGGAGTCGTCCGCAGCGCATCAGTTGTTCGGCATGCTGGGCAGTGGCCATCACCGCGATCATGACGTTGCCGGCTTTCGATTCCGTGCGGGCGATTTCGTCGAGTGACTTCACGTCGACGTCTGCGGCGGCGTCGGCGATGCCGTAGGCCCCCAGCAGCCAGGTCACGTAACTGCGCATCAACACGTCGTCGCGCGGCAGTTCGCGCAGGGCCTGATAGGAGAGCTCGACGACTTCGGCGAAGCGGATCTGGAAGGCGGCGATCAGCGCGCGCAGGGCCGTGATCCGGCCGGGTGTGACCTCGGCGTGGTGTCGCTCGGCGTCGTGCAGGCGTGCTTCGACCGCTTCGATGGACGCGCCGGATACGAGCAACGCCAGGCTGTGAAAGACGTAGAGGGAGGGTTGGCTGCGCACGGCTGTTTCGGGAAGTGCGTTCATCCATTGTGCGAACGTGGCGATCTCACCATGCATCAACGTCGCTTCGGTGGTCTGCGCGACCAGGGCCGCTGCGCGCGTGACGTCCTGCGCGGCGAGGGCGTGATCGACGGCTGCGGGCAGGTGTCCGTTCTGGGCATACCAGTCGCTGGCCCGGCGGTGGAGCGTTGCGGGGAGGTCGGGGTCGTGTTGGTGCAGGCGCTTGCGCAGCAGGTCGGCGAAGAGGCGGTGGTAGCGGTACCACCGGCGCTCGTTGTCCAGGGGCGCTACGAACAGATTGGAGCGCTCGATCTGTTCGAGCATCGCGCGGCTGTCGCTGCGGCCGGTCACCGCGTCGCACAGGGGCGAGGTGAGGCGGTCGAGAATGGCGGTGTGGAGCAGGAACGTCTGGACGTCGTCCGGCTGGCGGTGGAAGACCTCTTCGATCAGGTAGTCGAGAATGTAGCGGTCGCTGCCGGTGAAGGCGTGGATGAAGCGCGTGGCGTCGTCCAGCCCCTGCATCGAGGCGGCGGCCATTTGCAGTCCGGCCACCCAGCCTTCGGCGCGGGCGTTCAGCGCCTCGATGTCTTCAGGAGAAAGATCGAGGTGCATAGCCTGGTTGAGGAAATCGGCAGCCTCTTGTGAGGTGAAGCGCAAGTCGGCCATGCGCAGCTCGATCAGTTGACCGCGGCCGCGCAGACGGTGGAGGGGGAAGGGTGGGTCGGCGCGGGTAGCGACGATGACGTTCACTGTGGCGGGGAGGTGCTCGATCAGGAAGGCGACGGCGTCATGGATGGGTCGGGCGGTGATGAGGTGGTAATCGTCCAGGATGAGGGTGAAGGGGTGCGGGTCGACGGTCAAGTGGTTGATCAACGCGGTGACGGCCGTCTCTGGGGAAATCGGGGCAAGGGAGGGCAGGGGCGCTTCGCTGCGCACGCCTATTTCTTCCAGGGCGGCGTCCAGGTAGGCCAGGAAGCGAACCGGGTCGTTGTCGGTTTCGTCGAGGGACACCCACACGATGGGCCGGGGCGTTCCCGCATGGACCCATTCGCTGAGCAGCGTGGTCTTGCCGAAGCCGGCCGGAGCGGAGAGGAGGGTGAGCTGGCTGGAGAGGCTCGCGTTCAACCGTTCGACCAGCCGTGGCCGCGACACCAGCCCCGGCCGAACGGGCGGGACGTACAGCTTGATCTTGAGCAGCGGTGTCTCCTTCGCAATCATTACGTTTCATCTTACCACATCTGCCCTGTTCCTGCCACCGAAACATATCAAACGTGTACCGCGTCTTCATCAAATCTTTATCTCCCTTTGCTATGATAAGACTGGGTTGGGAACGTCCAATCCAGTTCACCAAGTTAGAGGAGGTATGTCTATGAACAAAAAGCGGATTCTTTGGGTCACTGGGGCAGCGCTGGCGCTTGTGGTGCTACTGGGCGCGCTCGGGGTGACTGCCGTGTTTGCGCAGGAGCCGGAGCCCCCAACCGATGAGGCGTCCCCTGGCTTTGGGCGTTCGGGTGGGCGCGGTTTCTTCGGACGCGGCTTTTTCGGCGGCGGTGAGGACCGGTGGACGCGGTTCGACACGATGGCCGAAGCTCTGGGGCTGACCCCGGAGGAGCTGTTCGCCGAGCTGCACGCCGGCAGCACGCTGGAAGAGATCGCCGAGGCGCAGGGCATCGACATGGAGGCTGTGACCGAGGCGATGCACGCTTCCCGCGTCGAGCAGATGCGGGCAGCCATCGAGCAGGCCGTCGCAGACGGCACCATGGACGTGGACCGCGCCGAGTGGCTGCTCGAAGGGCTGGATCAGGGCTTCTTCCCGATGAGGGGACTTTTCGGCCGGATGCACGGCGAGAGGCCCAGCAGCCTCTCTGAGGGCGAGTAACCCACAGCCTGCCACGAACGGAGGGGGTGATCCTCTATGCACAATGACGGGGAGGGGTGCTCTTGCATCCCTCCCCGTTTTTTGATGATTGGATGACTCTACTGAAAAAAGCCTTCAACCACAAAGAGCACAAAGGACACAAAGAAAAATATGAAGGAATTGCGCGAGATTGCCCGAAAAA
>JAFGOJ010000082.1 GCA_016926575.1 Anaerolineae bacterium
TGCACTTACCCACGGGGTGACGCTCCCGTCGGGCGCGCGGTGGCCGACGACGCGGTAGCCGATGGGCCATCCGTCGCCGCGCAGGACGGGCAGCAGCGCGTACTCCCGCAGCCGTTCGTCGTTGAGTTCGATGACATAGAGAGGATGTTCGGCCAGGTGCGGCGCGGCCTCGTCCCACGGCAGGTAGCCGGGGGTGGGGCCGGGCGGTTCCCAGCCCGGCACGTAGACGATGGACAGATCGGACGCACGGTTTTCGGACCAGGAGACGAAACGCAACGCCCAGCTTTGGACGAAGCCGTCGGTGGGTAGGGGCGGTGTGAGCAGCCAGGCTCCCGGCTCCACCTGGTCGAGCAGGTCGCGCGCCCAGGCGTGCCAGGCGGTGTCGTCGCTCTGGTCGACCAGGGGGTAGTTGTTGACGGCCGTGGCTACGAGGAGGCCCGCCGTCGCCAACGCGACGAGGCTCAGGGTAGCGGCCCGTCCCCAACGCGGCCAGCGTTCCGTCTGCCCGGCCAGCCAGTACCACACTTCGCCGAATCCCACGCCGATCAACGGCGCGAAGAGGATGTAGACCGGGTGCATGAAGTCTGCCCAGTCGACCACGTCGTAACTGACGACAAAGAACCACTCTCCCACCAGCCCCAGCAGGAAGAGCAGTCCCAGGCGGGTGCGCCGGCGCAGCAGGTTCCACAGCCCCATCCCGCCCAAGATCACTCCGACGGGCCAAAATTGGAGCATCAACTGGTAGCCGGAGTCGGCCCAGCGTTGGAGGTAGTAGCGCGGCTGCACGCCGAAGGCGATGCCCCACCATTCCTGCCCGGTGAGGAAGCCGGGCACCTCGCTCCAGGTGCGGGGGCAAAAGTTGCAGAAGGGCGGTGTTTGGAAGGCGCGCAGAGGGACGTAGAGGTACTGGGCGGCGGCAGCAGCGACGATCAGCGCCGTCAGGGCCAGGTTGCGCGGGCGGGTGAGCATCTGGTGGTCGGTGGAGAGGACGGCCCATAGCCACATCGGCAGGAGCACGATCGCCGGCGCGTTGACGCCGAAATTGAGGGCGTACAGGGCGGTGCTGAGGAAATAGAAGATCGGGCGGCGGGTGTCGATCCAGGTCAACAAGGCGAGCACGGTTCCCGCGATGAAGGTCCCGTTGAGCGGGTACAGCTCGGTGTAAGTGGCCTGGTACCAGAAGCGCACTGCGAAAGCCAACGTGAGCGCCCCGACGAGCGAGAGCGGCACGCTTTTCGTGAGCCGGTAGGTGATGCGCTGAGTGAGCATGACGGTCAGGGCGGAATAGACGGCGCTGGAGAGGTTGAGTCGGTAGGCGGGATTGTTGAAGGGGACCAACTCGACAAATAAACGCCCCAGCCAGGTGAAGAGCGGGTAGCCGGGTGGGTGCGAGACGCCCATGACGAGGGTGGTGAGCTGGTACTCGATGGAGTCCAGATAGGGACCGACGCCGGGATGGAGGGTGCGAACGTAGAGGGTGGCGGCGATCGCTCCTGCGATGGCTGCCGCGATCCAGGAGGCGCGCTGCCCGTTCCAGTGCCACTTATCAGAGCGTGTCATAGGGGGGTATTATCGCACGATGTGCGCGAGAAGGCAACTGGAGCGTTAGGGGAAGAACAGTTCCTGAACCAGAGGGTTGATCAACTCCCAGCGTGGCAGGAGAACCGCGCCGCCACTCGGGGTGGTCCATGGCTGGGTCATATCCTGGTCGATGACGCGCTGTTCGAGACCCGTGGGGCCGGTTTGGAGGACGGTGATGGTGCAGAGCAGCAAGTCGCCGAGGCCCATATCGGTATCTACGTGGCTGGTTACGGCCAAGTAGACGGCGGGTAGACGTGGCCAGGTTGCCGGCTGGAGCAGGCGTTCGGCCAGTGCAGACAGGATTTGCTGCTGGCGGGCGGCGCGGTCAAAGTCGGAGGAGCCGTGGCGGGAGCGGGCGTACTGGAGCGCAGTTTCTCCGTCCATGTGCTGGAGTCCGGCGGGGATTTCGATGCGGATGGTGCCGTAGTCTTCGGTGGGGTATTCGTCGTCGACGATGGCCTCTTCGACGTAGACGTCGATGCCGCCGACTGCGTCGATCACGGCGCGAAAGCCGTCGAAGTCGACGCGGATGGCGTGGTCGACGGGGACGCCGAAGTTGTACGTCACGGTTTGCATAGCCAGGGCCGGCCCTCCGCCTGCGGTTTCGTTCTCCCCCCAGAAGTGGGCGGTGTTGATGCGGTTCGATCCGTAGCCGGGCACGTCCACGTACAGATCGCGGGGGATGGAAAGGAGCGCGGCGTGCGGCGCGGCAGGCTGGAATGAGGCCAGGACGAGGGTGTCGGAGCGGACGACGTTTCCCTGCCCTGGCCGCCGGTCGATACCCAGGATCAGAACGGTGCGCGGCGGTTGCGAGGCGGCCCATTCGAGGAAGATGCAGGCGCTTCCTGTGACTGCCGTGGCGGCGGCGAGGAGCGCGACGGCGGCCAGGAGCAGAGCCGTCAAAATGGCGCGCACGCGCTGTTTGGGGGACGTCATTCGGCGCAGCGGGCGCATCGGCTGGGTTGCGTCGAGCGCGCGGCGGTGCATCGGCACGGTCGCGTCCAGAGAGCGATAAGGATAGCGTGTCTTTTTGGTCATCGTTCCTCGCGGTAAGCAGGGATTCTAACACCGAGACGGCGGGCTGTCAATGCGGAACAGAGCCCATGATCGCTTCGCTCACAGCCGATAGGCGAAAATGTAGGTCGCGCTTTCAGCGTGACGCCCGCTCGGCGCGGGTCACGGACCCGGCGGGAGGGTGAAGGCCGCCTTAGGCGTTGACCCAGGCCCATTTGCGGAAGGGGTCCGGGGGAACCGCA
>JAFGOJ010000472.1 GCA_016926575.1 Anaerolineae bacterium
CTCAGGCGGTCCCTCTTGTTCCGCCCGGTCTCCTGACCGGGCGGAACGGCGGGTCAGGAGACCCGCAACGACAGGAGCCATTTTCGTCCATCGGCTGTGAGCACAGCGATCATGGCCTCTACTTTCGAAATAGCCGCAGGGAAAATAAGAGAGGGTGCCCAAAGACACCCTCTCTTACTCAAAAACAATTACTCAGCGGCAGGCACCTCAGGCCCTGGGAAGATCAAGAAGATGGCGTTGAGGAAGATGCCGACTACCGCTGCCGTGGCAATCGCGGGCAGTCCGTCTGGGAAGATGCCGGGCAGGATATTGATGGGCAGGTTACCGCCGTAGCCGATGTGTCCGCCGATGCCGATCACCAGGATCGCTGCGCCGACGGCCAACTGGCGCGGATCGTACAGGTTCACCTTCTCCGCCATCATCAGCGCCACACCCTGCATCCCGATCACGCCGAAGAGGTAGATCGCCAGGCCGCCGGTCACGGCCAGCGGGATGGTGTTGACCAGGCCCGCCAGCTTGCCGACGAAGCCCAACAAGATGGCGATGACGCCCGCGGCGATCAGCGCCGGGCCGGAGTAGTTGCGGGTGATGACCATCAGCGAGTTGTTCTCGCCGTAGTTCGTGCCCGCCACGCCGCCGAACAGTCCGTTGATCAGGTCGCCCAACCCGTCCAGGATCAGGTTCAAGCCGATCAAGCGGGATAGCTTGTACTCTTCCCGTCCCATCCGTTTCGCCAGTTGGTCGACGTAGAGGCTGATCTGGTACAGGTGGGCGGTCGACTCAGGAATCGTAGCGATGGCGATGACGGCGATCGTGCCTACTGCACTCCAGGCGCGCGGGTCACCGAAGGCAGGTAAGGTGAAGCGTGGGATGCGGAACCAGGGCTCCACTGCCACCGGGTCGAAACTGACCAACCCAAAGGGGATGCTGATGAGATAGCCGGCGACAGCCCCGAACAAGATCGGCAGCAAGCCGACGAAGCCCTTGCCCTGCAAGTAGACAGAGAACAGAACCGTGACGAGGAGCGTAATCAGCGCCACGCCCCAGTGCGCCGCGGCCATATCCAGCGCAGCATAGGCGAGCGAAATGCCGATGACGGCGGCTACGGAACCGGTGACGACCGGCGGCAGCACCTTGTCTAGCCGCTCCTTGCCGATCCAGCGGATGACGAAGCCGGCGAGAACATTGACCACGCCGGTGGCGACGATGCCGACCTGGGCCAGCCGGACCGAATCACCGGCGTAGGTGGCGAACTCGGCGTTGGTCAGAGCCAGCGTCGCGGCGATATAGCTGAAGCTGGAGCCGTAATAGAGAGGAATGAATGACCCGCCAATAATGCGGGAGAGCACCAGCGCCGTAATCGTCGCCACACCGGAAACGGTGAGGACGGTGCCCACGTCGAAGCCGACCAGCAGCGCCACGAGAACCGTGGCCGGGAACATCGTCAGCACGTGCTGGAAGCCCAGCAGGATCATCTGGCCAATCGGCGGCTGGTCATTGGGCAGGTAGCCGAACACTTTCTCTTTCTTTGCCACTTTCTGTGCCACTTTCTGTGCCTCTTTCTGTGCCATGTATAGAACTCCTTTCGCTGCTATAGATTTGATTTGGAACGAATTCGATAATGCGTTTACCGTGCGCTACTGTACTCTTGGTATAACCACCTCCTTTTTTGCTCGATCCATCGCGCTCGATAAAAAGTAAGCAAATAATGTGCGACGTCAAGCGGTTTTCTCTTTTTGGGATGTAACTGCTCAGCTTGTCCTGCGGGTGGCCATTGCGAGGGCGCGTTAGCGCCCGAAGCAATCCCCAAATCGGCTCCAGGAGATTGCTTCGCCGCCCTTCGGGCGGCTCGCAATGACCAGCCTGAGCAGTTACTCGTCCTTGACCTGTGTTTATCAGCGTCCAATCTTATTTAACACTTTGTATTAGATGACGTTACGCTCCTTCAACGCGGCAACGTCTTCCGCTGCGTACCCCAGCAGTTCAGTCAGCACGTCCGCCGTGTGCTCGCCCAGGCGCGGCGGGGGGCGGCGAATCGCCGCCGGGGTGTGCGAGAGTTTGTAGGGGAAGCCCGTCGTCTTGACCGTGCCGGCGGTGGGATGCTCCGTTTCGATGGCCAGCTCGCGCGCCTCCGCCTGCGGGTGGGCGAAGACGTCGTCGATGGCGTTGATCGGCCCGCAGGGCAACCCTGCCGCGCTCAGGACCTCCATCCACTCGGCGGCGTTGCGCGTGGCGAAGACCGCGTTGAGCGCCTCCAACAGCTCGGCGCGGTGGGCCACCCGCTCGACGTTGGTGGCGAAGCGCGGGTCGTCCTTCAACTCGGGGCAGCCGATGGCGCGACACAGCACAGCCCATTGACCCTCGTTGGCCGCTGCCAGCGCGAACCAACGGTCGCGGGCGGGGAACGCCTCGTAGGGGGTGATGTTGGGATGCGCGTTGCCCAGCCGCCGCGGCGGCATCCCGCCCACCAGGGTGTTGGACGCGACGTTGGTCAGCAGCGCCACACTCGCATCCAGCAGCGACACGTCGACCAACTGCCCCTCGCCCGTGCGTTCGCGGGCGTGGAGCGCCGCCAGCACCGCCGACGCCGCGAACATCCCGGCGGTGATGTCGATGATGGGGATGCCCAGCCGCGAGGGCGGCCCCTCCACCGGCCCGGTGATGCCCATCAACCCACCCTCGGCCTGGATGATGAAGTCGTAGCCGGGGCGCTCGGCGTAGGGGCCGGTGCGGCCATAGCCGCTGATCGAGCAGTAGACCAGGCGTGGGTTGAGCGCGTGCAGGTCGTCGTACCCCAGCCCCATCTCGTCCAGCGTGCCGGTGCGGAAGTTCTCCACCAGCACGTCGCAGGCTGCCGCCAGCGCCCGCACGATGGCTTGCCCCTCGGCGGCCTTGAAGTTGACCGTCACGCTGCGCTTGTTGCGGTTGGTGGAGATGAAGTAAGCCGACTCGCCCGGGTAGGGGCCGTACGGCGCGCCGACGAAGGGCGGGCCCCAGCCGCGGCTGTCGTCGCCGTAGACCGGCCGCTCGACCTTGATCACGTCGGCCCCCAGATCGCCCAACATCATCGCGCAATACGGACCCGCCAGCGCGCGCGTTAGATCCAAGACCTTGATCCCTTCTAATGCTTTGCTCACTTTCTTTGTGTCCTTTGTGCTCTTTGTGCTCTTTGTGCTCTTTGTGTCCTTTGTGCTCTTTGTGGTTCAATGATTCTTCTCAGTAGAGTTTGATTTTTCTGTCGGTATCCGCCGTGCGGGTTCGAATTGACTCTTTGCCGGTGTCAGCACGTCCCGGTACGCCGCCAGGTTGCGGTCCTCCAGGTGGTCGAAGATCATCGGCGTGCGCGCGCCGTAGGTGACGCGCTTGATCGGGTCGGGGTCGAGCTCGACGGCCACGATCTCTTCCGTGCCGCGCGCCAGCGCCAGCACCTGGGCGATCGGGCTGACGATCATGCTGTGACCGAAGTAGTAGTTGCCGCCCGCGTCGGGGCCGATGCTGTTGCAGGCGGCGATGTAGACGTGGTTGTCGTAGGCGCGGGCGCGGTTGGTCATCTCCCAGATCTCGAAGCTGCGCAACAGGGCGGCGGGGCGCACGATCACTTCGGCCCCCAGGATCGCCTCGCAGCGGTACAGCTCGGGGAAGTCGCCGTCGTAGCAGATGGTCAGGCCAACCGCCGCCAGCTCCGTCTCCACCACCACCGGGTCCGTGCCGGGGGTCGACCAGCCACCGCCGGAAAGGCGCTCAGTGGGGAAGAGGTGCGTCTTGCGGTAGACGCCCAGCGCCTCGCCCGCGGGGCCAAACAGGGCCGCGCTGTTGTAGACCACGCCGCGCTCCGGTCCGCGCTCGTACGTGGGAAAGACGACGTAGACGCCCAGAGCCCGCGCAGCAGCAGCGACCGGTTCCCACGCCGCGCCGGGCAGCGTATCCACCCGATCCCACAACTCGTCCGCCGGGCAGCCGGGCGTGAAGCCCGTGGTCACCGTCTCCGGCAGAACGACGAGCTGGGCGTCGTTCTCGCGCACCGCCCGCTCCACCCAAGCGACGGCCTTCTGGACGTTCTCGCGCACCGCCATCGGCGTCACGGCAAACTGGGCGCAGGCAAGCGTGAATTGTTGCATAGCGTCTCCTTGCGA
>JAFGOJ010000473.1 GCA_016926575.1 Anaerolineae bacterium
CAACGGGGCGACGCATGCGTCGCCCCTACAGGCGATTTTCGTTCATCGGCGGCGAGCGCCAGATCATGGGTTCTGTTCCGAAAATAGAGCTCGTTCCTGTGGTGGTAGGCGCGCGATTGAATCGCGCGCCTACCACCATCGGCTCCCGCCGGGTCACGCATCCGGCGGGAGCAAGCGAAGGTGCCCGGCACTTTGAACGTGCCGGGCACCTCGTTAGCTACAGATCCCGCTTCTCTCCAACCGCCTCTTGGGCCATGGCGATGAACGCGTCTACGGCCATCGCCCCACCCTGCCCGCCGTCCCGCCGGCGCAGGTTGACCTGCCCGGCTTCGGCTTCCTGGTCGCCCACGACGAGCATATAGGGCACCTTCTCCAACTGCGCCTTGCGAATCTTGGCCTGCATGCGGTCACCGGAAGCATCGACCTCGACGCGCAGGCCGGCAGCGCGGAAACGATCCGCCAGATCACGGGCGTAGTCCAGATGCCGGTCGGCGATGGGGATCAGCACCGCCTGCACCGGCGACAGCCAGACCGGGAACGCGCCGGCGTAGTGTTCGACGAGCACGCCGAAGAACCGCTCGATGCTACCCAAAAGCGCCCGGTGCACCATGTACGGGCGGTGTTCCTTGCCGTCCTCGCCCACAAACGTCATATCGAACCGCTCCGGCAGGTTGAAGTCGAACTGGATGGTCGTGAGCTGCCAGGTACGGCCCAGCACGTCCTTGATGTGCAGGTCGATCTTGGGGCCGTAGAAGACCGCCTCGCCTTCCATGCGCTCGTAGGGCAGACGACGCGCCTCCAGAGCGGACAGCAGCGAGACCTCGGCCTGTTCCCACATCTCATTAGCGCCGGCGTATTTGTCCAGCTTCTTGGGATCGCGCACACTGAGGGCGACCTTGAACTCCTTGAAACCGAAACCGCCCAGCAGGTTGATGCTGAAGTCGAGCACGCGCAGGATCTCACTCTCGATCTGTTCTGGCGTGCAGAAGATGTGCGCGTCGTCCTGCGTGAAGCCGCGCACGCGCATCAGGCCGTGGAGCGTGCCGCTGCGCTCGTACCGGTAGACCGTGCCAAGCTCGGCCCAACGCAGCGGCAGGTCGCGGTAGGAGCGGATGTCGGACTTATACATCATGATGTGGAAGGGGCAGTTCATCGGCTTGATGTAGTAATCCTGCCCTTCGATGTCCATCGGCGAGTACATGCTGTCCTTGTAAAAGTTGAGGTGGCCGGACGTCTGCCACAGCTCGGCGCGGCCGATGTGCGGCGTAAAGACGATGTCGTAGCCACCTTGAAGGTGCAGCTTGCGCCAGTAGTCCTCGATCACGATGCGCATACGCCCGCCTTTGGGGTGCCAGTACGCCAGTCCGGGCCCGGCCTCCGGGTGGAAGCTGATCAGGTCAAGGTCCTTGATCAGCTTGCGGTGGTCGCGCTTTTCCACTTCCGCGCGCCATTCGAGATACTGGCGCAGCTCTTTGGGGCTTTCCCAGGCCGTGCCGTAGATGCGCTGGAGCATCGGGCGTTTCTCGTCGCCGCGCCAGTAGGCCCCGGCCACGTTGAGCAGCTTGACCGCCTTCGGCGGTATCTCCTTCGAGTTCTCGACGTGCGGCCCCCGGCACAGGTCGACAAACGCACCGCTCTTGTAGATGGAGAGCTTAGGCGCTTCGTCCAGCGGCTCGCCGTATTCGTCCGTCCCGGCGGAGAGGATACCGTCGATCAGCTCCAGCTTGAAGGGCTGGTCGGCGAACAGTTGACGGGCCGCAGCCTCGTCGATCTCCTGGTAGACGAAGTCGTGGCCCTCGGCGATGATCTCGCGCATGCGGGCCTCGATCTCCTCCAGGTCCTCCGGCGTCAGTGCGCGCGGCAGGTCGAAGTCGTAGTAGAAGCCGTACTCGATGGGCGGCCCAATGGCCACTTTCCCCGTGGGGAACTTCTCCAGCACCGCCTGGGCCATGACGTGGGCCGCCGAGTGACGCAGCCGATGCAGATGGTCCTCCTCATGATGGTGAGACATGGTTTTCCTCCTTTACAACAAAAATCCCCACGCCCTCTTGGGGCGCGGGGTTATCCACGTGGTTCCACCCAAGTTCGACAGTGAAAGCTGTCGCACTCAGAGGCGATAACGGGCCTTGGCCGGGGTCCCATACTCTCGTTCGATTTCAAGGACCCGCTCGCGGGTGGTTTTCCCGACCGTCTTGGTCGAGGGGGCTTGCAGCCGGTGACCCCCTCTCTCTGCGACCGTCTCGTTCGGTACTCGTCCCGGTCGACGCTGTCGTTTATTTGATTGGTATGAAGAATATTATACCGCAGTTTGGCGGATTGTCAACGATGTAAGACGCAGGGTAGGGGCGACCCTAAGGTTTACACGGCGGGTCGCCCCTACCAATTCCGGACGGGTTGGTCGTTCTACGCGCCCCGCATCACCAGCGGCAGGTAGATGTGGTACAGCGGGTCGATCCAGGCCGGGACGTCGCCATGGGTGAAGGGCGGCGGGTTCGTGTCCGGGGGCGTCAGCTCGTGCTCGTCGGGCGTGCCGTCGCCGTCGGAATCGAGGTCGAGGTAGTTGGGGATACCGTCGCCGTCGACGTCATTGTCCTGGCAGTTGGGGATGGTGTCGCCGTCGGTGTCGACGGTGGTGTCGGTGCAGAAGGCGGCGTCGTCGCCGTCGATGTATTCGTCATCGGTGAGAATGCCGTCGCCATCGTCGTCGTCGTCCAGGTAGTCGGGGATGGTATCGCCATCGGTGTCGAGAGGAGTCTCGGGATCGGGACCGATCTCATCCGCGGTGGGGATGCCGTCGCCGTCGTCGTCATCATCCAGGTAGTCGGGCGTGCCGTCGCCGTCGGTGTCCTGAGGGTTCTCTGGGTCGTCGCCGATCTCATCCACGGTGGGGATGCCGTCGCCATCGTCGTCGGGGTCGAGGTAGTCGGGCGTGCCGTCGCCGTCGCTGTCGTCATCGGTGGGGTC
>JAFGOJ010000474.1 GCA_016926575.1 Anaerolineae bacterium
CTTCCGCAAATGGGTTTCGGTCAATGGTGCCGTTGGTAGGGGTCGGTCTCAGACCGACCCCTACCGACCGGCCTCTTGTTCCGCCCGCTCTCCTGACCGGGCGGAACGGCGGGGCGCGTGATTCAATCGTGCGACTGCTGCGATCCGCTCAAAATCTTTCTCAGGAACTGGCCCGTATAACTTGCTTCGACCTGGGCGATCTGCTCCGGTGTCCCTTCGGCGATGACGCGCCCGCCGGCGTCTCCGCCCTCCGGCCCCAGGTCGATCACCCAGTCGGCGACTTTGATGATGTCGGGGTGGTGCTCGATGATGAGCACGGTGTTGCCCGCGTCGACCAGGCGGTTGAGGACGGCGACCAGCTTGTCGACGTCGGCGGCGTGGAGGCCCACGCTGGGCTCGTCCAGTACGTAGAGCGTGTGGCCGGTGGGGCGCTTGGAAAGCTCGCGGGAGAGCTTGATGCGCTGCGCTTCGCCGCCCGACAGGGTCGGTGCGGGCTGGCCCAGGCGAATGTACCCCAGGCCGACGTCCTGAAGCGTCTTCAGCTTACGCTGGGCGGCCGGGAGCGCGCCGAAGAATTCCGCTGCCTCGTCCAGCGTCAGGTCGAGCACCTCGGCGATGTTTCGCCCCTTGTAGGTGACTTGCAGCGTCTCTCGGTTGTAGCGCTGTCCGTGGCAGACGTCGCACGGGATGTAGACGTCGGGCATGAACTGCATCTCGATGCGCAGGGTGCCGTGCCCCTCGCACGCCTCGCAGCGCCCGCCTTTGACGTTGAACGAGAAGCGTCCGGCGCGGAAGCCGCGCATCTTCGACTCGGGCAGGGAGGCGAAGATGTCCCGGATGGGCGAGAAGAGGGTCGTGTACGTGGCCGGGTTGGAGCGCGGCGTGCGGCCGATGGGCGACTGGTCGATGTTGATCACCTTGTCGATATATTCGATGCCTTCGATCTCGTCGTGCTCCCCGGCGGGCTCGCGCGAGCCGTGGATGCGCTGGGCCAGGCGCTGGTAGAGCACGTCGACCACCAGCGTTGACTTGCCGGAGCCGGAGACGCCGGTGATGCAGACGAGCATGCCCAATGGGATGCGCACGTCGACGCCCTTCAGATTGTGCTCGCGTGCGCCGCGAATGGCCAGCGCCGTGCCGTTCCCGGGCCGGCGCGTTGTGGGCACGTGAATCGCGCGCCGTCCGGTGAGGTAGGCCCCGGTCAGGCTGGTGGGGTGGGCCAGGATGTCGTCCAGAGTGCCTGCCGCCACCACCTCGCCGCCGTGCTCGCCGGCCCCCGGTCCCAGATCGACGATCCAATCGGCGGTGCGGATCATCTCCTCGTCGTGCTCCACGATCAGCAGCGTGTTGCCCAGGTCGCGCATCTCCAGCAGCGTGTTGATCAGGCGCGCGTTGTCTCGCTGGTGCAGGCCGATGGTCGGCTCGTCCAGCACGTAGAGCACGCCAGTCAGTTGGGAACCGATCTGCGTTGCCAGGCGGATACGCTGCGCCTCGCCGCCGGCCAGCGTCGCGGCGGTACGGTGGAGCGTCAGGTAGTCCAATCCCACGTTGACCATGAAATTCAAGCGCGCCCACACCTCTTTCAGCACGCGCTCGGCGATCAGCAGCTCTTTTGCGGTCAGGGGGGAGAGCGGGCCGTTTGCGGGACGTTCGTTGCGGAATCTGAACCCGGAGAGCGCGTCGACCCAGGCCAGCAACTCGGCGACAGGCCACTGGCTGATGTCGTGGATCGACTTGCCCGCGATGGTGACCGCCAGCGCTTCCGGCCGCAGGCGGGTGCCAGCGCAGTCGGGGCACGGCAGGCGGGTCATGAACTCCTCGATCTTGCTGCGCGCGTATTCGGAGCTGGTCTCCTGGTAGCGGCGCTGGAGGTTGGGGATCACCCCTTCGAAGCGGGTTTTGTACGTGCCGCTGCGGCGGCCATCCCGGGCGGTGTAGGCCATCACAATCTCGTCCTCGCCGCTGCCGTAGAGGAAGATGTGCTGCTGAGCGGCGCTCAGCTCGCGCCAGGGCCGGTCGAGCGGCACGTCGTAATAGGCGGCGGTGGCCTCCAGCATCTGCCAGTAATACCCATCGTGGTCGTTGGTGTTCCAGGCGTAGATCGCGCCCTCGCTCAGCGACAGATCGGGGTTGGGGACGATCAGCCCGGGGTCGAGTTCCATCTGTGTGCCCAACCCCTGGCAGGTGGGGCATGCACCGTGCGGGCTGTTGAACGAGAACGTGCGCGGCGCGATCTCCGGCAGGCTGATGCCGCAGACGGGGCAGGCCAGGTGCTCGGAGAAGATGTGGTCGTAGGGTGGGTCGGCCGAGAGGTCGTTGACGATGACGAAGCCGTCGCCCAGGCGCAGGGCCGTCTCGACCGAGTCGGTGAGGCGGGAGCTGAAGCCATCGTCGATAGTCTCCGGAATCACCAGGCGGTCGACCACTGCCTCGATGGTGTGCATCTTGTAGCGGTCGAGTTCGATCTCCTCGTCCACGTCGTGCACGTTGCCGTTGACGCGCACGCGGACGAAGCCGGCCTTGCGCACTTCTTCGAAGACTGCCTGGTGGTGACCCTTGCGGTCCTTGATCAGTGGGGCCAGCACCTGGAAGCGTGCGCGGGTGGGCATCTTCAGCACCGCGTCGACGATCTGCTGGGCCGACTGGCGGGCCACCTCGCGCCCGCACCGGGGGCAGTGGGGGATGCCGATGCGGGCGTAGAGCAGGCGCAGGTAGTCGTAAATCTCGGTCACCGTGCCCACGGTCGAGCGCGGGTTGTGGGAGACGCCGCGTTGGTCGATGGAGATGGCCGGGGAGAGCCCTTCGATCTGGTCGACATCCGGCTTGTCGAGCTGGCCGAGGAACTGGCGGGCGTAGGCGGAGAGCGATTCGACGTACCGCCGTTGCCCCTCGGCGAAGATCGTATCGAAGGCCAGGGAGGACTTGCCGGAGCCGGAGATGCCGGTAATCACCACCAGTTTATCGCGCGGCAGCTCCACCGTGATATTTTTCAGATTGTGCTCGCGCGCGCCGCGCACGACGATTTTATCCTGCCCCATAGGGTATATACCTCTCTGAAAGACAACTTCTTGGCAAACAGAAAGGATATTGTAACAGATCGGGCGAGGGATGGCAAACGTTCACAACTGTTGCCGTTCCGCCTGGTCAGGAGACCGGGCGGAACAAGAGCGTAACGCCCGCTCGGCGCGGGTCGTAGACCCGCGCTCCCGCCGGGTCACGGACCCGGCGGGAGCAAGAGGGGCCGCCTGAGGCGTCGACCCAGGCCCATTTGCGGAAGGGGTCCGGGGGAACCGGAA
>JAFGOJ010000475.1 GCA_016926575.1 Anaerolineae bacterium
CAAACCCGCCGACCGTCGGTTACCAGGACTTTGCGGTAGGGCGCAGCATGCTGCGCCCCTACCGCCCCTGCACCCCGCCGGGGGAACGGGTAACCCTGCGGTTTACCTTCCGGTTCCCCCGGACCCCTTCCGCAAATGGGCCTGGGTCAACGCCTCAGGCGGCCTTCACCCTCCTGCAGGTTCCAAACCCGCGGGAGGGTGGGCATTTTCTCCCTTCGACGCGCAGAGCGGGCAACTGCCAGGCGCACAGCCTGAGCAGTTACCACGTCTTGACATCTCTGCACGCAGGTGGTATGATGAATTCACAAGTGAATTACCTTATCGGGGGAGTCCAGGGACACTGGGCTGAGAGGGCGTTTAGATACCCGCGCCGACCCCTAGAACCTGATCTGGATCACGCCAGCGGAGGGAGCAAGCAGCAAGGAGGGAGTCGAGCCGTTCCGTTGGTGGAGCGGCTCGTTTTGTTATGCGTGCAGTCATTTTTGCCAACGGTATACTGACCGACCCGGCAGCGCAGCGCCACTTTCTTCACCCTGACGACCTCGTCATCGCCGCCAACGGGGGAACCGTGCACGCCCTGGCGCTGGGCGTCACGCCACACGTGGTCGTGGGCGATATGGACTCGCTCTCGCCGTCTCTACGGGCCGAACTCGAAGCCACCGGCACCTGCTTCGTCGCCCACCCCCCGGCCAAGGACGAAACCGACCTGGAACTGGCCCTGCTCTACGCCGCCGCGCGCCACGTCGAGGCGATCCTGGTGCTGGCCGCGCTGGGCGGGCGGCTGGACCAGGCCCTCGCTAACGTGTTCCTCCTGGCCCTTCCGCAACTGGCGGGCATCGACGTGCGCGTGGCCGATGGCAACCAGGTCGCCTTCCTGGTGCGCGACCAGGCGACGCTCTCCGGCCGCCCCGGAGATACGGTCTCCTTCATCCCTCTTGGCGGCGATGCCCACGGCGTCACCACCGAGGGCTTGAGCTGGACGCTCCGCGACGAGACACTCCACTTCGGCCCGGCGCGTGGCGTCTCCAATGCCCTCCTGGGCCAGGACGCGCGCGTCTTCGTCCGCGAAGGCTACTTGTTGTGTGTGATCATCCACCGATAGAGGCCGGTCCGCATGTCGGCCCAAGGAGGTAACGTGAAAAGAGTCTACGTCGTTTTATTGACGCTGGCCCTGGCCGCTTGCGCGCCAACGCCGACGCCCTCTGGCCCGCGCACGCTGACCGTGATGACTCACGACAGTTTCGACATCAGCGCAGAGACCATCGCCGCCTTCGAAGCCGCCCACGACGCCCACGTCGAGATTTTGCGCTCCGGCGACGCCGGTCTGATGCTCAACCAGGCTGTCCTCAGCGCCGACAACCCCCTCGCCGACGTCCTCTTCGGCGTCGACAATACGCTTTTGAGCCGCGCCCTGGACGCGGACCTTTTCATCCCCTACGCTTCCCCTCTTCTCGACCGGATTCCCGACGCGCTGGAGCAGGACCCCGAGCATCGCGCCCTCCCCGTCGATTACGGCGACATCTGCCTCAACTACGATAAAGCCTGGTTCGTCGAGCGGGGCCTCGCCCCGCCCGCTGGGCTGGAAGACCTGGCCCAGCCCGATTACGTCGGGCTGACGGTGGTGGAGAATCCCGCCTCGTCGTCGCCGGGCCTGGGGTTCATGCTGACCACCATCGACTACTTCGGCGCCGACGGGGCTTACACCTGGCTCGACTACTGGCGCGACCTGCGCGCCAACGAGGTGCTGGTGGTCGATGGGTGGGAAGATGCCTACTGGGGCCAGTTCACCTACGCCTCCGAAGGCGACCGGCCCGTCGTGGTCAGCTATGCCAGCAGCCCGCCCGCCGAGGTCTACTTCGCCGAAACCGACTTCCTCGAAGCGCCTACCGGCGTCGTCGCCTCCGACGGGAGTTGCTTCCGCCAGATCGAGTTCGCCGGCATCCTGCGCGGCACGACCAACCAGGACCTGGCCGAGGCGTGGATCGACTTCATGCTCGACACAACCTTCCAGGAGGACATTCCACTCCACATGTTCATGTTCCCCGCCAATGAGACCGCCGCTCTGCCCGATGTCTTCGCCCGCTTCGCCGTGATCCCCGATGCCCCGGCCCAGGTCGACCCGGACGCCATCGAAGCCAACCGCGAGACGTGGATCGACCAGTGGACGCAGGCCACGCTGCGGTGAAGAAGCAGGAAGCAAGAAGCAGGATGCAGGAAGCCTCTTGCCTCTTGCCTCTTATCTCTTGCCTTTTGCCTCTTGCCTTCCTGCTCGTCTTCTACTTCTACCCCATCGCCTCCATCCTGGCTCTCTCTCTTGCACCTGAAGGCACGCTTGACCTGGCGGCGCTCTCGCATCTGATCGCCTCGCCCTACTACCTGGACGTGCTCTGGTTCACCATCTGGCAGGCGGTGGTGTCGTCGCTGCTGACGGTCGTCGTGGGGTTGCCGGGGGCCTACGTCTTCGCCCGCTACACCTTCCCCGGCAAATCGCTCCTGCGTGCGCTCACGTCTGTGCCTTTCGTGCTGCCCACCGTCGTCGTGGCGGCAGCTTTCACCGCCCTGCTCGGCCCGCAGGGGCGGGTCAACCTGGCGTTGATGGGCCTGCTGGGCCTCGACCACCCGCCGCTCGACCTGCAGGGCAGCCTGGCGGCGATCTTCCTGGCCCACGTCTTCTACAACGCCACACTGGTCATCCGCATCGTGGGCACGTACTGGGCCAACCTCGACCCGCGGCTGGTGGAGGCGGCGCGCGTGCTGGGCGCCGGACGCTGGCGCGCCTTCCGCACGGTGACGCTGCCGCTGCTCGCGCCGGCCCTGGGCACGGCGGCCCTGCTGACGTTCATCTTCTGCTTCACCAGCTTCGGCGTTGTCCTGATCCTGGGCGGCGGCCACTACGCCACGTTGGAGGTGGAAATCTACTACCGCACCGTCTACCTGGCCAACTTGCCGGTTGCGGCAGCCCTGGCTTTGCTGCAGATCGGGGTCACGTTCGTGTTGATGGGGACCTACACGCGCCTCCAGGCCGCCGCCGCTCGCCCTGTCGACCTGCGGCCCGAGCGGGTCACGCAGCGCCGCCCCCGGACGGCGGGCGAGTGGCTGTTGGTGGGGGCGAGCCTCGCGCCGTTGTTGCTGCTCCTGTTGGCCCCGCCCGCCGCGTTGGTCGAGCGCTCCTTGACGGCAGGTGCGGCGACCGGACTGTCCAACTACCACGCCCTCTTCACCAACCCGCGCGGCTCGATTTTCCACGTCCCGCCGATTCTGGCCGCGCGGAATTCGCTTCTCTTTGCCGTGGCAACGGTATCGCTCTCCGTGGGGTTGGGGGTGATCGCGTCGACGGCCATCGCCCGGCGCGGGAAGGATCAATCGACCCTGGGCCGCTGGCTCGACCCATTGCTGATGTTGCCGCTGGGCACGTCGGCGGTGACGCTGGGGCTGGGCTACATCGTCGCGTTGGACGAACCGCCGCTCAAC
>JAFGOJ010000476.1 GCA_016926575.1 Anaerolineae bacterium
GAATACAGGGGACTCTCGCTGACCCGGATCTGGTAAAAGTTGTGACCGCCGCGGATGCGCGACATATAATCCTGCAGGCCAAACACGTGCAGGCCTCCACGCGCCAGCGCCCTGGCAAAGCCCGCGCCGCTCGATTCTACCCCCTGGCCTGCTTCCCCGCCGATCTTGAAGGTTAGGTCGTTTGTTCTTGACATGTTGCCTGACTCCACGTTCTGCCCTTTCTTTCGCGTCCGCTCCTCACTCTCTGGCTCTGGGACAGGTCAGCGGCCTGCTCGAGAAGCCCGCGCACCTCTTCGTCTGTCGTCTGCGAGAAATCCTCATACCAGGCGCCGACCGCAAGGAAGGGGCGCGGCGTTTCAACGCACACGACCTCATCTACGCTATCCCTGAACGATTCACATGCCTCTGGCGTTGCCACCGGAACCGCGACGATCACGTGGGCAGGCTCCTGTGCTCGAAGCGCGCTGACAGCGGCGCGCATGCTGGCGCCGGTCGCGAGACCATCGTCTACGAGGACAGCGGTCTGCCCACGCACGTCGAGCCTTGGTCGATCGCCACGGTACGCACGCTCACCCCGTTCGATCTCCTGCTGTTCCTTGGCAGCCACGATTTCGATCGCTCTGTCGGGAATCTGCAACGTCCTCAATACATCGTCGTTGAACACACGCACGCCGCCCGAGGCGACAGCACCCATCGCCAGTTCTTCCTGACCTGGTACTCCCGGTTTGCGCACCAGAAGGACGTCCAGAGGTACGTGGAGCGTCTTGGCTACTTCAAAGGCGACAGGCACACCGCCGCGCGGCAATGCCAGCACGATCACGCCTGTCCGATCAGCATAATCCATGAGGGCCTTTGCAAGCCTGCGACCCGCATCACGACGATCCTTGAATAGCAATCCCATCCATCCTCCGCTGCGCAACAGCAAGGGTCCTCCGAGCCCTCACTCCACCACGTCGCTGTGGGGTGCGTGGCTGAAATCGAGGATCTTATCCACGCGAACGAGCAATTCCCTTTCCACCTGGGGTGGAGGGGATTCGTCTTCCTGCTCCGGCGCATAGCCATCGAGGATCGCCAGGTCTCGCACCTGCTCCACCTTGCCGAGCAACTGGTAACCCGTATCCGTATCTGCGTTCCACACGACGAGCGCAATGCGGCGATTCTGTTGTAGATTGGACATCGTCCCGGGGCAGAACCACTCGGCCAGCAGCACGCGACCATCGGGAGCGAGAGTGAGCCTGCCCGCCGACGCTACGTGGGGCAATCCCGCCGCGTCTGCTGTAGCGACGAGCACGTGCCCAACCTCTTCGGCGAGCGCCACCACCTTACTGAGCATTTCCGACTTCATCCTCACAGCCTATACCAGAACAGCCTTCATCTCAATCTCCACGCTGCCACGCAGCGCATTGGAGACTGGACAGCCTTCTTTCGCTTCCCGCGCGATTTTCAGGAACGTTGCCTCGTCAATGCCTGGAACCTGCCCGCGTGTCTCCAGGCGCATACGCGTGATTCTGAAACCCCCTTGTTCCTGTGGCGATATGGTGCAGGTCGCGCGCGTTTCGATGCTGTGAGGCTGGTATCCCCCGCGGCGCAAGCCGCTGGCGAACGCCATGCTGAAACAGGCCGCGTGGGCCGCCGCGATCAGTTCCTCGGGATTGGTACCCGGTGTATCTCCGAAGCGCGTGGCATAGGTGTAGGGCACATCCTTGAGCACCCCGCTGCCGCTGGAAATAATGCCGCTACCGCGGCGTGAGTCCCCGTTCCATATCGCATGCGCTGTACGCTTGATTTCTGTCATCTCACACCCTCTTTCCGTTTTTCTGCAACTACTCTGTTCACTGCGCCACCATACCACCATCGATAACCAGCGGGGGTCCAGTGACGAAAGAGGCGTCTTCGGAGCACAGCCACACCACGGCCTCGGCTACCTCCTCCGGCGTACCCATCCGCCCCACCGGTTCGCTTGCCGTCAGTTGCTCCTCAGCCTGCGGGTCGCCGCCGGTGAAGCGCTCGATCATCTCGGTGCGGATGACGCCGGGGCATACCGCGTTGATGCGGATGCCCTGCGTGGCGTACTCCAACGCCGCAGTCTTCGTCAACCCCAGGACGCCATGCTTGCTGGCGACGTAAGCAGGGATGCCTGGGAAGCCCACCAGCCCCGCCACCGACGACATGTTGACGATGGCCCCGCCGCCCTGCTTGAGCATCTGCGGGATCTCGTACCTCATGCCCAGCCACACGCCCTTGAGATTGATGTCGATGACCCGGTCCCAGTTCTCCTCGGTGCTATCGGCTGTGGGAGCCTGCCCGCCCTCGATACCGGCGTTGTTGAAGGCACAGTCCAGCCGACCATAGGTCTCGACGATTTCGTCGATCAACGCCTTGACATGGTCGGCCTTCGAAATGTCGGCCTCGACGCAGCGGACTTCGCCTCCATTGTCCCTGATCTCGCCCGCCGTGCCGTAGCATCTTTCGACGGCAATGTCGGCGATGACGACCGTGGCTCCCTCTCTGGCAAAGGCGAGCGCCGTCGCCCGGCCAATGCCCGAACTTCCGCCCGTTACCAGGGCAACC
>JAFGOJ010000477.1 GCA_016926575.1 Anaerolineae bacterium
GTCACGCTGGGCGGGGTGGGGAGCGCCGCCGGGGGCGGGATGACGGCGGTGGGGGGCATGAGGGCGCGCCAGGCCCGGCTGAAGGGGGTGAAGACGGTGTAGGGCGCGCCGTCGGCCTTGAGCACCGTGCCGGGCGGGTGGACCAGCCGCCCACCGACGAGGTGGAGCGGCAGTGCTGAAGCGGCGCGACCGTCGCGCCGGCGGGCGGTGGGGGAGAAATCTTCCTCGGCGAAAATGGCGGCGGCACCGGTCTCCGTGACCAGTGCCGCGAGGGTTTCGGTGGGGTCGCCCGGGCGGACGACGAGGCGGCTGCCGCGGGCGCGCAGGTCGGCGTCGAGCTGGCGCAGCCCATCGAAGAGGAACGCCACGCGCGTCGAGCCCGTGGTGGGGCGCTCCAGGATGTGCGGGTCGAGCACGAAGACGGGCAGCACCGCGTCGGCGTGCGCCAACGCCGTGTCGAGGGCCTGGTTGTCGGAAAGGCGCACGTCGCGGCGGATCCACCAGATGGCGGTTGTCATCGTTTACGTCCTGTAGCGGCGGGTCTTAGACCCGCCGCTACGATGATTATCCAATCCCCAATTGCTTGCGCACGTGCGGTATCAGCCCGCCATCCTCCAGGATCGCCATCACCTCGGGGGCCAGAGCGGGGAAGGTGTAGACGCCCTTGGGCGTGGTCACCGTCCCGGCGGCGAAGTCGATGGTCACCTCGTCGCCCGCTTCGACGCCGTCCACGGCGTCGCACGCGGCGATGGGTAGTGCCTCGTTGATGCAGTTGCGGAAGTAGATGCGGGCGAAGCTGCGTGCCACGATCGCGCCCACACCGATCTCCTTGAGGCAGACGACGGCCTGCTCGCGGGAGGAACCGCAGCCCCAGTTCTTCCCCGCCACGATGATGTCGCCGGGCTGGACGTTGGCCACGAAGGTTGGGTCGAGGTCCTCCAGCGCATACTGGGCCATCTCCTTACGGTCGGAGATCGAGTAGGTGTACTTGCCGGGGAAGATGACGTCGGTGTTGACGTCGTCGCCGTATTTCCAGACGCGGCCTGCGATCTTGTCTTTCATCTTACACCTCCCTCGGGTCGGTGATGACGCCGGTGAGGGCCGACGCAGCCACCGTAGCGGGGCTGGCCAGGTAGGTGAAGGCCTCCTTGGAGCCCATACGGCCCTTGAAGTTGCGGTTGGCGGTGGAGATCGTCGTTTCGCCGGGAGCCATACAGCCTTCGTGCGCACCCAGGCACGGGCCGCAGCCGGGGTTGAGCAGCGTGGCGCCGGCGGCCACCAGGTCGGTGACGATGCCCTGGGCGACGGCTTCCAGCAGCACCTCGCGCGAGGCGGGGAGCACCAGCAGGCGCACGCCGGGAGCGATGTGCTTGCCGCGCAGAATCTCGGCGGCGGCGGCCAGGTCCTCCAGCCGTCCGTTGGTGCAGGTGCCGATCAGGCCCTGGTCGATCTTCGTGCCGAGCACCTCGGTCACCGGGACCACGTTGTCGACGGTGTGCGGCTTAGCGACCTGCGGGGCCAGGGTGCTGACGTCGTAGGCGATGACGCGGTCGTAGGGTGCGTCGGGGTCGGCGAAGATTTCTTCGTAATCGTGATCGACGCGGCCCTTGAGCCAGGCGCGGGTTTTCTCGTCTGGTTCGACCACGCCGTTCTTGGCACCCATTTCGGCGGCCATGTTCGTGAGGACCATACGGCTGGCGATGCTCATGGCCTGCACGATCTCGCCGGCGAACTCGACCGAGCGGTAGTCGGCCCCGTCGGCGCGCAGGTCGCCGATGATGTGCAGGATGACGTCTTTGGCCGACACGCGCGCGGGCAGGGTGCCGTTGATCAGCAGGCGGAAGCTTTCGGGCACGCGCAGCCAGATTTCACCGGTGGCCATCACCGCGGCGGCCTCGGTGCGGCCGATGCCGGCGGAGAACGCGCCGAACGCGCCGTGGGTGGGCGTGTGCGAGTCGGAACCGACGATCACCGCGCCGGGCCAGGCGTGGCCCTTCTCCGGTAGGACCTGGTGGCAGATGCCCTCGCCGACGTCGTAGAAGGCGGCGATGCCCTGCTCGGCGACGAATTCGCGCACGGTCTTGTGGTTAGCGGCGTAGGTCTCGTTGGCAGCGGGCACCACGTGATCGAGCACAATCACGCTGATCGAGGGATCGGCCATACGCTGCACGCCGATCTTGCGGAAGTTGCCGGCGATGGCGGAGGTGTTGTCGTGCGTCAACAGCTTGTCGGGGCGGATGGTGAGAATCTGCCCCACCATGACAGAGTCCAGCCCTGCTTTACGGGCCAGGACCTTTTGAGCGAATGTTTGTCCCATACTGTCTCCTTATGAACCGGTGCTGTCATGCCTGCGAATTCCCGCTTTCGCGGGCACAAGCGCGGGCATCCAGAGCGATTTATGGATTCCCGCTGGTGCGGGAATGACGTTGGGTATTGTAGGGGCGAAGCCTGCTTTGCTCCTACAATACCGTCTTCCCGTAGGCAAAGAGGTTCCCTGCCTGGTAGATGTCCATCTGCACCTGCGAGAGGGGATCGGCCTGGAAGCGGGTCTCGTCGTTGAGGACGGCCTCTCCGGTCTCCAGATTGATCGCCAACGTCGCGCCGTTCTCGAACTGTGCGGCTATGGCGGTGAGGTTGGGGAAGGTGACGAGGGGCAGGCCGCTGTTGATGGCGTTGCGCTTGTAGATCGCGCCGAAGCTCTCGGCGACGATGGCGCTGATGCCCAGCGCCTGGAAGCAGTCGACGGCCTGCTGGCGGGACGAACCGGAGCCGAAGTTGCGCCCGGCCATGACGATGTCGCCGGGCTGGGCTTTCTTGGCGAAGTCCTCCCAGCCTTTGAGGTTATCGAGGGCGTACTGGCCCATCTGGGCGACGTCGGTGATGTGCAGGTAGCGGTTGTGGAAGATCATATCGGTGTCGATGTCGTCGTATAGTGCGCCGTCGGGCTCGGTGAGCACCCACAGGCGGCCTTGGATGGTGGTTTCTTTCATATTTTTCTCCTGCGTGGTTCTCGCTTGCGCGGGAATGACGTCCTTAGTTTGTAGGGCGGATTTCTTACCCCCCAGTCGCGGCGGCTATGGGAAGCCGCCTTACTCAGGTACGGTGATTTCCCCCTTGAGCGCGCTCCAGGCGGCAGTGGCGGGGCTGGCGAGGTAGGTATCGCCGGCGCCCTGCTTGCCGGGGAAGTTGCGGTTGCTGGTGCTGATGTTCACCTGGCCCACGCCGGTCATTCCCAGGTGACCGGAGGCGCACCCGCCGCAGCCGGGGTTGCTGATGATGAACCCTGCGTCGAAGAGGGTGGCGAGGACGCCGGAGCGGAGCATCTGCTCGAAGACCGTGCGGGTGGCAGGGACGACGGAGGCCATGACCCAGGAGGCGATGCGCTGGCCCTTGACGATCTCTGCGACGGCGGCGAAGTCCTCGAAGCGGCCGTTGGTGCAGGAGCCGAGGAAGACCGAGTCGATGCGCTTGCCGGCCACCTCGCGCACGGGCACGACGTTGGCCGGGTTGGGCGGGCAGGCGATCAGCGGTTCCAGGCCGGTGACGTCGATTTCGACCGTCTCGACGTAGACGGCGTCGGGGTCGGCTACGATGTCGATGAAGTCGGCGCGGCCGGAGCGCTGGCGGGCGTAGGCCAGAATCTCCTCTGAGGGCGGGATGAAGCCGATGATGCCGCCCATCTCGGTGACCTGGCTGGCGAGCGTGATACGGCCGGGCAGGTCGAGGGCCTCGATGGCCGGGCCATAGAACTCGATGGCGCGTCCCAGCGCACCTTTCGAGCCGAGCCGGCCCATAACCGCCAGGGTCAGGTCGCGGGCGGTGCAGGGGGCGGGCAGATCGCCCGTGACGATTACTTTCATCGTGGGGGGCACCTCGAACCAGGTCTTGCCGGTCTTGAAGGCGAAGGCGATGTCCTGGTCGCCCATACCCTGGCCGAAGGAGCCGATCGCGCCGAGGATGTTGAGGTGGCTGTCGGTGCCGACGAAGGTGGATCCGGGGTAGGCCAGTCCCTCTTCGATGGCGACGTGGGAACCGATGCCGGCGTCGACGTCGTAGACCTTGACGTCCTGCGCACGGGCCCAGACGCGACAGATTTGCTGGTTGTTGGCGTAGGGGATGTTGTTGGGCGGCACGACCAGGTCGAAGGTGAAGAACGTGCGGTCCTGATCGGCTACGGGCGTATCGCCGTAGTGGGCGCGGTAGTTCTGCACCACGTTCGCTCCGGCGAAGTCGCGCGCGGTGCGCACGTCCAACCCCAGCCAGATGATGCGCTCCGGCTCGACGGGGGTGTCGCCGGACGTGTGGGCCTGGAAAATCTTCTGTACAATCGTTTTTCCCATGGGTATTTCCTTATGCGAATTGTGAGTTGCGAGTTGCGAATTAGGAATTGCGAATTAGGAATTAAGATCAGGGAGTACCTCACACGTACTCGTCATTCCTAACTCGCAATTCGCAATTCCTAATTCTCCGTTCGCAGCTCCTATCCCAGTTTCGACACCGACTCTTTCTTCTCCAGCATGCGCTGGATGGCGTGGAAGCTCATGAAGTCGGCGTGATTGATGAGGGTGGCCTCGGTGGTGCGTTGGACCTTATCGCCTTCGCCGGCGTGGGCGGCGATGATGTGCTGGATCTCGACGGGGATGCCGTGGCGGGCGGCCAGTTCCATTCCCGAGAAGGGGTGGCGCAGGAGTTTGCCCGCGTGGGTCTTGATGGTCATGCCGTCGGCGCGGTTCTCGTATTCCAGCAGCTTGCCGACGTCGTGCAGGAGGCCGCCGGAGATGAGGTAGTCCATATTGACCGGCACGCGGTCGCCGTAGATCTCGGCGAAGACCTCGGCAGCGCGGATGGCGGTGAGCGTGACGGCGCGGACGTGGTCGACGTAGGAAGCGGGGCAGGGGTTGATCAGCAGGGTGAAGGGAATCTGGGTCAGGTCGTCGGGGGTCCAGCCGCCTTCCTCCATCGCCGTCAGGCACGTTTGGATGGTCTTTTCTTTGAGATCGGCGTCTTGGATCAAGTCGAATTCGGGCATCAATTCTAGTAAGCGGGTACGCATATATTCCTCCGTATGTGCATTTTAGATTGCAGATTGCGAAGTAGGAATTGCGAGTTAGGAATCAGGAATTGTGGAGCAGGGAGCCCCCAAAATCACTCAGAATTCCTAATTCGCAATTCTTAATTCCTAATTCGCAATTCTTAACTCGATTTACGTCAGGTCCCTTTCCGCAGGGCCGCTGTAGTCCTGGGCGGTGGGGGAGATGCGGCGCATGGGGCGTTGGGCGGTGATTTCGTCGAAGACGTGGGCGGTGAGGCCGACGGTGCGGGCGATGGCGAAGAGGCCGTTGCCCATCTCGGGCGGGAAGTCGAGTTCACACAGCACGGCGGCGATGGCCCCATCGACGTTCATGGGCAGGTCCTTGCCGAGGCTCTCGAGCATGGCCTGGCGCAGGGCCTGGCCCATTTCCACGTACTCCCCGGCCACGCCCTCTTCCTCGCAGATGGCGAAGAGCCTGGTGGTGCGCGGGTCGTCGGTGTGGACGCGGTGGCCGTAGCCGGGGACGCGCTTTTTCTGCACGCGGTAGTCGGCCATCAGCTCGCGGGCGGCGGTGAGGGCGTCCTGCCCCTTGTCGCGCTTGCGGGCGACGGCTTCGAGGAGCACGAGCATGCAGCCCTCGATGGCCCCGCCGTGGTGGCGGTTGATGGTCATAATGCCGGCGGCGATGCCGGCGGTCAGTGGCGCGCCGCCGGAGGCGACGGTGCGCGCCGCCAGGACCGAGGGCGGGGTAGCGCCGTGGTCGACGCTGGCGACGAGGATAGCGTCCATCACGCGGCCCTGGGCCGGGGTGGGCAATTCGCCCTTCAGCACCAGGTAGGCGACGTGGCTGAAGGGCACGCGGCCCATCAGCTCGTCGATGCGGTAACCGCGCACGGCGACTTTGTTCGGTTCGATTTTGGTAATGGGTTGAGACCAGGTTTCTTCGGACATAGGTTCTCCTTGGCTATTTTCATTTGAAGGTTGTAACTGCTCAGCCTGGTCATTGCGAGCGGCCCAAAGGGCCGCGAAGCAATCTCTTGATCGCGTTTTGGGGATTGCTTCGGGCGCTAAAGCGCCCTCGCAATGACCCGCCGGCGGGTAGCCTGAGCAGTTACTGAAGGTTTTTTTCGTGACGCGCTCCTTGGTTACCTTGCGATGAGGCTCAGCCTAGTTTTGCCAGCACTTCCTTCGTTGCCTTGGGCAAGTCCATGAACGAGTCGACGACGGTCGCGCCGACGGCGCGCAGGCGTTCGACCTTGCCTTCGTGGGTGCCGCGGCCGCCTTCGACGATGGCGCCGGCGTGGGAGAAGCGTGTGCCGCTCTTGGCAGCTTTCCCGCCGATGAAGGCGATCAGCGGCTTGGTGAACGCGCCGGCTTCGATCAGGTCGGCGACGCGCTCTTCCTGGCTGGTGCCGATCTCGCCGAACATGACCACGGCCTTGGTGTCGGGGTCCTTCTCAAATAGCTTCATCACCTCGGGGTGGGGCAGGCCGACGACGGCGTCGCCGCCGACGTGGACCAGCGTGGTCGCGCCGATGCCCTCGCGGGCCAGGTAGTAGGCCATCGACGAGGTGATGCCGCCACTGCGCGAGGTGATTCCCACCGGGCCCTGGAAGAACCAGGAGCGTGCCGAAGCGGCCTGTCCACCCATCATGCCCA
>JAFGOJ010000478.1 GCA_016926575.1 Anaerolineae bacterium
CCGGGCGAACCGCCCCGCGCGGTGAAAATGACACGCACCCTCGTCCGGGGAACACTGCCCGTCGAAGCGCGGCTATTGGAGGGAAACGTTGGCTACATCCTGATCCCCACCCTGTGGGATGAGACCATCGTCGAGCGCGTGCGCCAGACTCTGCAGGAGCTGACGTCCGAGGAAGAGCTGGCCGGGCTGATCCTCGACAACCGCATCAACCCCGGCGGCAGCGACACCGTGCTAGAGGGGTTGTTAGAGTTCTTCACCCAGGGCCAGGTGGGGCACTTTCGCGGCCGCTGGGGTCAAGAACCACTGCGCGTTCGGGGAACCGACATCGGCGGATCGCAGCACATCCCGTTGGCCATCCTGGTGGGCAGAGAGACGGCCAGCTTTGCCGAGATCTTGAGCGGCGCGCTGCGCGAAGCCGGGCGGGCGCAGATCGTGGGCCGCACCACGCTCGGCAACGTCGAGGTGCTATACGGCTACGACTTTGAGGACGGATCGCGGGCCTGGATCGCCGCGGAAACCTTTGTCCCGCCCAGCGGGGTTGATTGGGAAGAGACCGGCATCATCCCCGATGTGGAAATCCCCCTCGATTGGGACGAATTCACCGTCGAAGACGATCCACAATTGGAAGCCGCGCTAGACCTACTGCGTCCGTAAAGCGTCAAGCGTCACTTGACAGACTCATTCACTGATTGTATAATTAGTCCGACTGAAATTATAGGAATTATAAACTAACAAACCGACGAAACTCTCTAAATGAGTGGGGTCTCTTTTTTCGATCAAAATCCGATAAAACAACCAGGAATTGTGTAATATGTCCCTAGATATGGGGCACGGCACAACGCTGACCTCCGCCTTGTCAACAATGTTAAACCTCGGCCCGCTTTTTCCCAAACCCGCGCTCCGGCCAATCGCTGACCGCGCCCCGCCATAGCGCAATCAGAGATGGCTACGGTGAATTGGCAAAGTAGTGACTGAGTGCGAACGGAATTTCACAATATCGAATTAAGGAGAGTATGATCATGTTCACATCTTGTTTCTGGAGAAATGGCGCGTCCCGCACCATCTTGCGGGGCTGGCTCGTCGCCGTCCTGCTGCTGGGTCTGATCCTCAGCGGCTGTGGTCAGACCGAAGGAGCGACGAACGAGGGTGAGTTGAGCGGCACGATTACCGTCTCGGGCGCCTGGGCGCTCTACCCGATGATGGTGCGCTGGGGCGAGGAGTTCCAGGCCTTGCACCCAGCCGTCGAATTCGACATCTCCGCCGGCGGGGCCGGCAAAGGCATGGCCGATGCCCTGGCCGGCGCGGTAGACATCGGCATGGTCTCCCGCGCCATCCACCAGGAGGAGATAGATCAGGGCGCTTTCTGGGTCGTGGTGACAGAGGACGCTGTGGTGCCCACCATCAACGCCAACAACCCCCACCTGGCCCGGTTGCAGGCCCAGGGAGCTGATCAGGCCACCTGCGAGGCCATCTGGATGGGGCAGATCGAAACGTGGGGCGAGGTGCTCGGCGACGCCAGCGTGAGCGACGAGATCCACGTCTACACGCGCTCGGACGCCTGCGGCGCAGCCGAGACCTGGGCTGCCTACCTGGGTGACTACCGGCAGGAGGACTTGCAGGGCGTGGCCGTCTACGGCGATCCCGGCCTGGCGGAGGCGGTGATCCAGGACCCGTTGGGGATCGGTTACAACAACCTGAACTTTGCCTACGACGCCGACTCCGGCCAACCCGTCTCGGGATTGCAGGTGCTTCCTCTGGACCAGAACGGAAACGGTCAGATAGACGGCGACGAGAACGTGTACACGACCAAGACCGACCTGATGGCCGCCATCGCCGCCGGGCGCTACCCCTCGCCGCCAGCGCGGGGCCTCAACCTGGTCACCAACGGGAAGCCGGGTGGATTGACGCTGGCCTTCATCCGCTGGGTGCTGACCGATGGTCAACAGTTCGCCGACGAGACTGGCTACATCCCGCTGACCGAGGCTCAGACGCAAACGGAGCTGACCAAACTGGAGTAGACGTTGAAAAAGGCTTCCCTCCGGCAATTACGAGACCGGGCTGCCGGGGGACTGATGGGCGCGCTGACGGCGTTGGCCGCCGTGTTGGTGTTCATCGTTGCGCTGGCGCTGTTGATGCGCGCCCATCCCCGCCTGGACATCACGGCGCCGGTCGCGATCCTGGCAACGCGAACCGCAACTTGACAGAATGATTCACTGGCTGTATGATTAGTCCGACTGAAATTGTAGGAATTTGAGGCTGACACAGATCAATGAAACTCTCCAAACGAGGCGAATACGGGCTCCGAGCCTTACAAGACCTGGCTGTGCGCTATGGCGCAGGCTCGGTGTCGAACAAGGACCTGGCCGAACGGAACAACATCCCGCCCAGATTCCTGGAGCAGATCCTACTCACGCTCAAGCACGGTCAAATCGTGCGCAGTCACAAGGGGCCTCGTGGCGGCTACTACCTGGCCCGCCCTCCACAGCAAATCACCCTGGCCGAAGTCGTGCGCTTGCTGGACGGACCACTGGCTCCTGTCAGTTGTGTGAGTGCGACCGCTTACGAGCCTTGTGGATGCCCCGATATGGAGGCCTGCGGCCTGCGGCGGGTGATGCAACAGGTGCGCGATGTCGTGGCTCAGATGATGGAGGAGACTACGTTAGGTGATCTGGTCGCCGAGTAGGATTCTCTTTTTCGATCAAAATCCGATAAAACGACCAGGAATTGTGTAATATATCCCCGATGGGGAGCAGTGATATGTCCGTTCCAATCTTATGGCCCACTGTCCTTCTCGCCCTATGTTGCGAATACATCGACTCGACGCTGGGTATGGGGTACGGCACAACGCTGACCCCCATCCTGCTCCTGATGGGGTACGAACCGGCGCAGATCGTGCCCTCGGTGCTGCTCTCCGAG
>JAFGOJ010000479.1 GCA_016926575.1 Anaerolineae bacterium
CACAGTTGGATTTTGCAGGCTTTCTTTATCGTGGTAGAATGGGCACGATGTGCCCGGCGCAGTTCCCCCCGACTGGTGTAGGCCGGGCTGAGGTGGTAGATCGTGTTGTATTTTAACATTTAAGGAGGAGAGATGGAGAAGAATCTTAGACGTGTATTGATAGCAATTGCCGTGCTGATTGTTGTTTCCATTGCTTGCGGCTCGACGGAGGACCCCACGCCGACGGAGGCTCCGCCCACGTCCGTCCCTGTCGAACCGACGTCCGTGCCGGCGACGGTGGCGCCTGCGCCGACGGCGACGCCGCGTCCCACCACGCCCCCTCAACCCACCACGGCTCCCCGTCCCCAAGTGATCTACAGCGACAGCTTCGAGGATGAGAGCAGTGGATGGGATGTCATAGAGTACGAGAATGGCAACGTGGGCTACCGCGACGGCTCTTACTTCGCCGAAACCTGGGAGTCGGGCGGTATGGTCTGGGGGCTGGCCGGTCAGAACTTTTCGGATGCCGCTATCGAAGTAGACATCACCCAGGTCCTGGCAGCAGCCAATAACAACAATGGCTTTGGCGTGATGTGTCGCGTGCAGGCCGACAACAGCGGCTATTTGCTGCGCATCAGCGGCGATGGTTTCTACGCCATTCACCGCATCAACGCCGGCGCATTCGAGGAGATCGTGGGGTGGACCAGCTCGCCGGCGATCAACCAGGGCAACGCCACCAACCACCTGCGGGCGGTGTGCGACGGCTCGACCCTGGCCGTATTCGTCAACGGGCAGTTCCTGGGCGAAGCGACAGACACGACGTTCGCCTCCGGCGACATCGGCCTGGCGGCAACGACGTTCGAAGATGCAGAGACGGAAATTCGCTTCGACAATCTGGTCGTTGCGGGGGGCGCAGGCGGCGGCGCGGCTCCTCCGCCATCCCAGCCTCCCGTCGGCATCCTCTTCGGCGACGACTTCAGCAACCCCAGCTCGGGGTGGGAGATCGGCCAGTATGAAGAGGGTAACGTAGGCTACGAAAGCGGTTATTACTTCGTCGAATCTGTGCAGGACGGCATCATGGTATGGGCTACGGCCTTCCAGAACTTCTCCGACATCCTCTTCGATGTAGACATAGCCCAAATCTATGGCCCTGCCAATGATAACAACGGGTATGGGGTCCTGTGCCGCGTTCAACCTGGCGATTATGGGGATGGATACGCCTTTCTGATCAGCGGCGACGGCTACTACACGATTCAAAAGATCGTGGGAGGGGATTACGAACCGCTCGTGGCGTGGAACACCTCCTCCGTGATCAATCAGGGGAATGCCGAAAATCACATCCGTGCCGTCTGCGATGGGACGCGACTGGAGCTGTGGGTCAACGGGCAGTTGTTGGCCGAAACGACCGACGCGACCTATGCCTCGGGCGACATCTCGCTGGTTGCGGGAACGCTGGAAGCGGAACCGACGGAAATTCACTTCGACAACGTGGTCATCGCCACCCCTTAATCTGAACAATCGCCACGGCTCCTACGGGGCCACCACAAACGGGCAAAGCGCTAGGGGCGCGACACACGTCGCGCCCCTACCGCAAGGTTATGCTAGACAAAGGTGGCGGGTTGGAACCCCGCCCTACAACGGTCGCGCACAGCAAGACCGGCGCGGCCGTCGCAATTACCCTTGATACGCCCGCATCGATTGCATCGGCTGGCCCACCATCCGGAACGCACGCCGTTCCGCCTCCCAGCGAATGCGCTCCACGTCCAGCGTCAGGTAGTCCCCACGCCGGTAGAGCAGCCGCCCGTCACACCAGACGTAGGCCACGTCTCCAGAATTCGCGGTGTAGACGACGCCCGCCGCCAGATCGTGGCGCGGAATCCAGTGCGGGGCGGTGGTGTCGAGCAAGATCACGTCGGCGGGACGGCCGGGGGCCAGCACGCCGCTGCCCGTAAACCCCAACGCGGCCGCCGGAGCCTCCGTCGCCAATCGCAAGAGCGCCATCCGCGGCATCGCCTGCGGGTCCTGCTGCACGCCCTTCTGGTACAACCCGACGGCACGCATCACCTCGAACAGATTCAGGTCGCTGTTCGAAGCCGGGCCGTCGGTGCCCAACGCCACGTTGACCCCCGCTGCGATCATGGACGCGATGGGCGGCATAGCCATCGCCAGTTTCTGGTACGTTTTGGCCGTGTGAGCTACCCAGGTGCCCTTCTCTGCCAGGAGCGCCAGGTCGTCTCCGGTGACCACGTTACAGTGCGCGGCGATGGTCGCTTCCGGCAGGTCGAGCAGTCCCAGCGCAGCGGCGTGCGCCACGGGCGTCAGGCCGTAGCGCGCAACCGAGTTGTCCATCTGCTCCTGCGACTCGGCCAGGTGGAAGTGAACGCCTACTCCCACGCGGTGAGCCTCTTCCGCGATGCGGCGCAACACACCGGGCGGGTCCATGTAGAGTGAATGCGGCCCCATCGTGGTGCGGACACGCCCCCCGGCGGCCCCTTTCCACCGCTCGACGAAGGCGACAGTCTCCTCGAACGGCGTCTGTCCCAATTCGTGCTCGGTGCCGATGCCGAAGTGGCACCAGGCCAGCAGCGCCTTCATGCCACTCTCCTCCACCACGCGCGCCACCTGGTCCATCCAGAAATAGTGGTCGGCAAACCCCACCACGCCGGCGCGCACCATCTCACAGCAGGCCAGCGCCGCGCCCCAGTAGACGTCCTCCTCTTCCAGGGCCGATTCGGCCACCCAGATTTTGTCGTTCAGCCACTGCTCGAAGGCCAGGTCCTCGGCCCAGCCGCGCTCCAGCGTCATTGCCGCGTGGGTGTGCGCGTTGAAGAACGCGGGCAGCGCCAGCAGCTCCCGCCCGTCGATGGCCTCGTCGGGCGCGAAGTCGGCGGGCACGCCTCCCACCGCCGCGAGGGTCGCGCCTTCGATGGCGATGTCGATACCAGTCAAGAGCGGCCTGCTCGGGTCCATCGTGAGCGCCGTCACGTTTCGAATCACAGTGCGCATCGGTTCCTCCTGAGGGGTGAATTGCCCGTATTCTAGCGCGGCTTGTCTGCGGGCACAAGTTGACTATACTTAACGCAAGGAGGACGACCCTTGCACGACCCTCGACCGCTTGATAGATCCCGCTGCACCCGCCGCGCCGTTTGCCTGGCCGCCGTTCTGGCCGCCGCCGTGATGTGCGCCGTCCCTGCGGCGTCGCTCTGGCTGTCTCCCGAACCCGATTGGATGGTTGAAGGAACGATGACCGGTGACCGGCTCGGCTTTGCAGTGAGCACCGCCGGCGATGTGGACGGCGACACCTATGCGGACGTCATCGTTGGTGCGCCGTTTCAGAACAGCGCCGCCGGAAACGGCGCGGGCGTCGCTTACGTTTTCTACGGTGCGCCTGGCGGGCTGAGCACCCCCGCCGACTGGAGCGCCAGCGGCAGCGAGGGCGGCATGCGCTTCGGCTATGCCGTCGCTGCCGCCGGCGACGTGAACGGCGATACCTACGCCGACATTGTCGTCGGCACAGCGCCGGACAACAAAGAGGGATACGCCGCTGTCTTCCTTGGCTCTGGAGGTGGATTGAACGCGAGCGCTTGCTTCACCGCCACCATCGGCCAGCCCGGCGCTCACTTCGGCGCCGCCGTTGCCGCCGCCGGCGATGTGAACGGCGACACGTATGCCGATGTCGTCGTCGGCGCGCCGCTGTACGCCAACGGTCAGACCTCCGAGGGCGCGATGGCCCTCTTTTACGGCGCTGATCCGTTCGGCTCCGGCACCGTGGTCAGCCTGACCTTCGAGAGCGATCACTCGCAAGCCCTCTTCGGCGCTGCAGTGGGCACTGCGGGCGACGTGGACCGCGATGGCTACGCCGACGTGGTCGTCGGCGCGCCCGGCTACGCCGGCACGGGCGCGATTTTCATCTTCTACGGCGCGAGCTCGGGGCTGATCCTCACGCCCACGATCATCGTGGGGGGGCAGGCCGGGGCCGACTTCGGCGCGGCAGCCGGCACGGCAGGTGACGTGAACGCCGACGGCTACGCCGACGTGATCGTTGGAGCGCCGCAGTACGACGCTGGAGACGGCGCGGCGTTCATCTTCCTCGGCACGGCCGGCGGCCTTGCCGCTACCCCCGCCTGGATCGCTGCGCCCGGCTTCCCCGGCGCGCAATTCGGCGCGGCGGTGGGCACTGCCGGCGACGTCAACGCCGATGGCTACGCCGACGTCGTCGTCGGCGCGCCCGTATACGACAATGACCAGAATGAAGAGGGCGCGGCCTTCGTCTTCCAGGGTTCTGCCAACGGCCCAGGCACCGATCCAATCTGGCACGCCGAGGGCAACAAGCACGAAACCCTATTTGGTGCGGCGGTGGGCACGGCCGGGGATGTGAACGATGACGGCTGCGCCGATGTGATCGTCGGCGCAGCCTGGTATTTCCTTCAAACCGACCCGAAGGGGGCTGCCTTCGCCTACCTGGGCTCCGGCGACGCCCCGCACACAGTCTACCTCCCCATCGTGTTGCTACGGTGGTAGGCGCGCGATTCAATCGCGCGTCTACCACCACCCTCTGTTTAGAAAACCACCACCTCGCCCGCGACGTTCAAAAACACCAACGCTCCCGCCACCGCCACGCCCAATTGCTGGCGCACGGCGCGCTCGTAGCGCTGGACTTGCGCCGCGTACCCCTCCCGTTGGACGTGCGCCGCTAGGTCTTCGCCCGATTCCAACCGGTCGGTTTTGAACTCGGCGATCTTCCACGTCTCCCCGACGCGATAGAGCAGGTCGATCACCCCGTGTTCCACCCGCTCGCCCTCGCCGATGCTGAAGGGCACCTCGTGCCAGCGCTCCGCCGCGTCAAGCTCGGCCCACAAGGGGTGCGCGCGGAAGCGCCGCAAGATGCGCTTCGTTTCCCCGATTGCCGCGTGAATCTCCGCCTCGTCTACCAGCCCCATCTCCAGCGCAGACGGGCGCAGAAATGCCTCGACCTCCGTCTCGTCGAAGCACCAGTGGCGTAGCGCCGTGTGCACCAATGTCCCCACTACCCAGGCCGGAGCTTGTGGGCGCTTCGACGTGGGCACGACGCGCCAGACCCGGCGCGGTGGTTGTGCCTCGCGCTGGCGCAGCTTGGCATCGGCCTCCGACGGCGGCACGACCAGCGGCGCGACCAGGTCCCGGGCGATAGGTGTGCCCTCCTGCGGCACACCGACCTCGACCGTGCCGGCAGCCAGTAATCCCTCCGCGTGCCACGGGTAGAGCGTGCAGCCAATGTCTTCGCCTAACGTCATCGCGTGCGGTTCGGCAGGGAGGCCCGGCACGGGCAGTTCGTCCAGCCCCGCGGCCTGCCCCAGAATCTGGAGCCAGCCCCCCAGGCTCAACTGCCCCCCCTTGAGGAGCTTCGTGTGCGCGCTGACCAACACCTTCTCTTCGGCGCGGGTCAGTGCCACGTAGAGCAAGCGCCGGTTCTCCGCCTCGTCCCGCTCCCTGTCGTGCAGCGCGGCCAACCGGTGCGCCGCCGGGCGCTGGCTGTCGCCACGGGACGCGCGCAAGTTGAGCGTCACGCCGGTCTGCTCGCCCAACCGAATGTCGTCCGAACTGCCGTGCCCGGCGTGCGCCGCGTCGGCGATCACGACCACCGGGAACTCCAGCCCCTTGGCCTTGTGGACGGTCATCAATTGCACGGCACTCCCCGCCTCGGTCGGGGCCTCGCTCTCCCGCGCGCCGACGTCGCGCAACACCCGCACGTACTCCAGAAACGCGCGCACGCTCACCAGGCCGCTGGTGTGCGCGTCTGCCAGGAGCTTGTCGACGTTGCGCAGCGCGCGCGCCCCGCCTGCCGCGCTGCCCAGCGCGGCGCGGTAGCCCGTGCGGTCCAGCAGCCGCTTCAACAGCGTCGCGACGGGCACGCGCCCCGCCAACCCGTGCAGCTCGGCCAGCAGTTCCCGCCCCCGCACGGCCTGTGCCAGTTCGTCCGGCGGCACGATGGCGGGCAGGTCGGCGGAGTTGAGCACCGACCAGATGGCGCAGGGCCGTTGGGCGGCCCGCGGCCCGCTCTCGGAGGACGGAAACCGCAGCCGGTAGAGCGCGGCGTCGCTCAAGCCGACGGCCGGTGAGCGCAGAAACCCCACCAACGCCAGGTCGTCGCTGGGGTCAGATGCGGCGAGCAGCGCGTTGAGCAGGTCACGCACCTCGTACCGCTCGTAGAAGCCGCGCCCCGCCACGGTGACGAAGGGAATGCCCGCTCGATCCAAGGCGTCCTCGTAGACCGAAAACGTGGTCGAGGCGCGGAACAGCAACGCCACGTCCTTCCACTCGACGCCTTCCTGCGCGTGCAAGGCGTGCAGGTGCAGCGCCAACCCTTCGGCAGCGGCCTGCCGGCCCAGGGCTGCCGACTCGCCCAGCCCCAGCAGGAACTGGACGAACGGCGGGGCGATGCCAGGGCGTGGGGCGGCCCGGTGGGCTGCCAGCGGCGCGAAGGGCACGGCGTAGAGGCGGCCCGGCCGCGCCAGCTCGTCGAGCGCGGGGGCCAGCAGCCGGTTGGCGGTCTCCACCAGCGAGCCGTGCGTGCGGAAGGTCAGGTCAAGGGCGACCGTGCGGCCTCCGGCGCGCGCCATGTCGTCCTGGACGCGGCGGAAGACGGTCACGTCGGCCCCACGGAAGCGGTAGATGGACTGCTTGGCATCGCCGACGACGAAGAGCACCGCGGGCGGCACGACCTGTGCGGTGCGCTGCTCGAATCCGGTCAGCGCGTAGACGATCTCCCGCTGGCGTTCGTTGGTATCCTGGAACTCATCCACCAGCACGGCGCGGGTTTCGGCCTGCCGGGCGGCGCGGACGTGGGGGTCTCTCAACAGCGCCAGCGCCCCCGCCTCCAGGTCGTCGAAGTCGAG
>JAFGOJ010000480.1 GCA_016926575.1 Anaerolineae bacterium
TCGTTCAACAATGCCTTGCAGGGGCTCCGCCCCTGCACCCCGCCGGGGAAACGGGTAAACCTGCGGTTTACCTTCCGGTTCCCCCGGGCCCCTTCCGCAAATGGGTTCCGGTCAATGGTGCCGTTGGTAGGGATCGGTCTGAGACCGACCCCTACCAGGGGCGCGCCCCTACGCCGTCATCTCCGCCGGCGCTGCGACAACATGAGCACGCCCACGATGACCAGCACCGCTCCGAAAATCTGGTCCGGCCGCATCTGCTCGCCCAGCAGGAAATAGGCATACACCGCAACGATGGGAATCTCGCTCATCGCCAGGATGCCCGCCACGCTCGCCGGCAGCCGTCCCAACCCGAACGTGTACGCCGAAAACGGTGTGATCGTCGCCACGAAGATCAGCCCCACGAACCATAGCCAGCTCTCGCTGTTGACCAGCCACATCCGCGCGAAGAACAGGTGAAAGGGCAACAACGTCAGCGCCCCGAAGCCAAACGCATAGGTCAGCACCGTCAGCGGATTGTAGCTGGCCCGTACTTTCTTGTTCAACAGGGTCCACCCGGCGTAAGTGACCGGAATGCCCAGGCCCACCAACATCCCAAACCAGGAGATCTCGGCCTGACTGAGCACGTCCAGTCCAGAGACGAGCACCGTCCCCACGAAGGTCAGCACGACCGCGGCCACCTTGCGCCAGGTGAGCGACTCCTGCCACACCAGGCGGGCCACGACGGCGACGATGGCGGGCATGGCGGCCTGCTGCACCGTGGCCACGGCGGCCCCGTTGAGCAGCACGCCCAGGTTCCAGAAGACGTGGAAGATACCCAGCGTCATCCCCAGAGCGATCAGCCAGCGCAGGTCCTTGCGTTCCACCCGCAGCCAGCGCCGGCGCAGCACCAGCAGCCCGACGAACAGCACGGTGAAGGTGAACATGTCGCGCCAGAACGCCAGCGACAGCGCGGTCTTCAGCCCCGTGTCGGGCGCGATGAACTTGAGGAAGATGCCCGACAGCCCCCAAAAGGCCGCGGCCAGGAACACCGACAGGTAGCCGAGCAGGCGGTGGTGGTTCGATTCCTGTTGGCTCACGGCACCGCCGGCATGCTCATCGCTTCGATATACAACTTGTTAAACTGCGCGTCGAGGTCCAGGTCGACCTGGCGGGACTCGGCGGCGATGCGTTCGGCGCGGGCGAATTCCGCCTCGTCGAGCATCAACGCCGCGCCCAGGCCCGCACCATTGGCCGACATCTCCACGGCCTGCGGATCGACCGAGGGGATCATGCCGATCCCACGCACCGCTTCGACGTTCAACTGGCTGCCGAAAGAGCCGGTCAGGATCATGCGCTTCAGATCGTCCGCCTGGAGGCCCAGATTCGCCATCAACACCTCCGTCGCCGAGCGGATGGCCGCCTTGGCCTTCTGCAACTCGCGGATGTCTTGCTGGGTCAGGTACAGCGGAACGGTCACCCCCTCGCCGCCGCGGTCGACGGCCTGGTCGGTGATCAGGAACTGGCGCACGCCCTCCCCGTTCTTCCCCAGCCGGTGGCCGAAGGTGGGATGCTCCTTCACCAGCCGCCCGCTCGGTTCGATCACGCCCACGCGGCGCAGTTCGTGCACCAGGTCGAGCAGGCCCGAGCCGGTCAGGCCCACCGGCGGCTGCCCGGCGATGGTGGTCAGGGTGAAATCACCCTGCGTTTCGTGCGCGCGCACGCCGACGATGGCCCCATCCACCGCGCGCGTGCCGCAGGAGATGTTGACGCCCTCGAAGGCCGGGCCGGCGGCGGTGGAGGCGACCAGGATGCGCTTCCCGTCGGTGACCATGACCTCGCCGTTGGTACCCAGATCGATGGCGGCCATCGGCGCGGGGGCGCGGTCGAAGCCGTAGTAAACCAGACAAGCCAGCGCGTCCGAGCCGACGAAGCCACCGATCAGCGGCGGCAGCGCCACCTCGGTCTGAGCGGGGAACGTGCTGCCCAGCAGCGCCTGCGCGCCGCGCACGGAGGCTTTGTCGTGCGGCTGGAAGGGCAGCATCGCCAGCGACTCGGTGGGGTAGCGCAGCAGCAGGTGGTGCATGGCGCAGTTCCCGACGATGGTAGCGCGCTCGATGCGCGCTTTGACGCTGCGCGGCAGTTTGAGCGCGTCGATGGCCTGGACGATGGAGGCCTGCGCCAGCGCCGAGATGCGTCGCGCCTGATCGTCGCTCTCCCCGGCCGCAGCCAGGCGCGAGATCACGTCTGCCCCAAAGACGGTCTGCTGGTTCAGTCCGGCGGCCCCGGCGCACACGTGGCCGTCGTCCAGGCGGGTCAGGAACGCGGCCACGGTGGTGCTGCCCAGGTCGATCGCCAGCCCCAGCGGCACGCCGTCTTGCTTGTAGTCGTCGCAGGCCTGAAAGATTTTGTTCGAGTAGACCACGATGGGGGCCAGGATGGCCGAAACGTCGCCGGCGACACGCGCGCGGCAGGCCAGGCGATAGCCCGCAGCGACCTCGGCGGGCGAGAGTTGCTTCTGCTCGACCTCGTCGAGCGGGGCCAGCGCCCCTTCGACCAGCACCTTGCACTTGCCGCACGTCCCGCGCCCGCCGCAGGGCTGCTCCAATGGCAGCCCGGTGGCAATCACCGCATCACCCAGCAGGCTGTCCGTTTCCACCGCCACCGAGCGTTCGTCGGTGCCGTAACTGATCGTCACATTCGCCATGCGCTCACATACCTCCATTTGTAGCAACTTCTCAATAAAGCGGGGAGAAGATGGGGGTTTTGCGGGCGGCGAAGCCGCCCGCAAAACCCCCATCCCCCACTTTTTGAGAAGA
>JAFGOJ010000083.1 GCA_016926575.1 Anaerolineae bacterium
CGTTGACCCAGGCCCATTTGCGGAAGGGGTCCGGGGGAACCGCAGGTTCCCCCGGCGGGGTGCAGGGGCGGAGCCCCTGCAAGGCCCCTATTTTCGGAACAGAGGCCATGATCGCTTTGCTCTCTACCAATGAACGAAAATGACCTCTGTCGGTGCGGGTCTCTAGGCTCGCCGTTCGGCCCGGTCAGGAGACCGGGCGGAACAAGGGTGGCCGCCTGAGATGTTAACCCAGGCCCATTTGCGGAAGGGGTCCGGGGAAACCGGAAGGTAAACCGCAGGTTTACCCGTTTCCCTGGCGGGGTGCAGGGGCGGAGCCCCTGCAAGGATTCTGTTTTCTGTGAGCGAAGAGCTTGAAGGTATCCAACCCGGCCGCATCGTCGGCCCATTCTGCGTCCTGCGCGGTTTCAAACGGCGCGGGGGGATGGCGCGCATCTTCGAGGTCGAGGTGCGCGACAAGTACCGCCAGCCGAACGTGCCGCGACGCCTCGCGCTCAAGGTCGCCAAACAGGAACACCAGGCTGCGCTGGTCACAGAGGCGGATTACCTGAGTCGTTTCGACCACCCCAACGTGGTGCGCATCGTCCCGCTGCCCGGCTACCACCGGCGGGTCTACGCGGCGCGGGAGCAGTTCCCTTTCGGCTGGGGCTGGTACTACGCGATGGAGTTGCTGACCGGAGGCTGCCTGGATGACCGTATGACACGCACGACGGACGTTGCCGGCCGCTCGCCCTCTCATTCGGAGGGCCGGCGGCAGATGAGTGTGTTGCACGTAGTCGGCATCGCGCGCCAGTTGCTCGCCGCGCTGGACCACATTCACGCGCGGCACGTGATCAACCTGGACGTAAAGCCGGGGAACGTTCTCTTTCGCCGCCGTAGCCTGCGCTTCCTGCGGGGCAGCGTCCCCCAGGCCGTCTTGTGCGATTTCGGCATCGCGCGCGACCTGCGCTACCCGCGCGCCGGCCTGCTCGGGGTGGCGACCCCGGAGTACGTCTCGCCCGAGCAGGCGATGGAACGTGGCAAAGACCGCCTTGCGCTCGACGTCCGGTCCGATATCTTTTCTTTGGGTACGTTGCTCTACGAGATGCTGATGGGAAGACTGCCGTTCGAAAACGTCGCTCTGGCGTGCGATACGACCAGCACGCCGATGCCCCCGCGCCAACTTCGGCCCGCCATCCCGCCGGCGCTGGAGGATGTCGTGATGCGCGCGCTGGCCAAGGACCCCGCCCAACGCTTCCAGACGGCGGCCGAGATGCGTGCCGCTCTGGGGCAGGTGCGCGCGCCGGTCGATGGGTGGGCCGTCGCGCGGCGTGCGGCCTTCGGTGCAGGGACCTTCGCTTCCTTGACCGCGTGCCTGGCGCTGGGCGGGCTGGGAGCGAGCGCTTTGTTCGCCGGGAACACGCCTACGCCGCCGCCCTCGGCACTGCCTACGGACACTCCGGCGCTCACCGCCACGCTCTCGCCGACCGTGGAAACGCCCACCCAGGCCCCCACGTCGCGCCCGACGTCTACCGTTGCGCCGACCTACACGCCGACTGCCACACCACGCCCCCTGCCCACCGCCACGCCGACCCCTGAGTCAGGAGGTTGATCGAGATGGAAACGCCTAACGCACACGCGCAACAAGCGCCGCGCCCCGCGCCCAGGACCAGCCTGCCGCTGGAGGTGTGGGGGGCGCTCGACAAAGGCCGCGCCCGCGAAGGGAACGAGGACGCCGTCTACCCGCACTCTGGCGCAGAGACGTTCCCCTTCCAACCGTCTCCGGAACGCCTGGCGCACAAGGGCCAACTGCTGGTCGTGGCCGATGGCGTCGGCGGGGCGCAGGCCGGCTCGGAGGCCAGCCGGTGGGCGATTCGGGTGGCCGTGGAGCGCTACTACGACACGGTAGGCCCTGACCTGGGGGCCGATCTGCGCGCCGCCGTCGAGGCCGCCAACGCCTCGCTGTACCAATATCTCCAAAGCACCGGCGTGCGCGAGGCCGGCTCAACCATGGTGGCTGCGGTGGTCAAGGGCGACCTGCTGCACGTCGCCAACGTCGGCGACAGCCGCGCCTACCTCGTCCGCAACCACGCCATTACCCAATTGACGCGCGACCACACGCTGACCCAGCAGAAGCTGGACCAGCACATCATCCAGCCCGAGCAGGTGGCATTGGACCCCGACCGCAGCGTTTTGACGCGCTCGCTGGGGGCCGGGCCGGACGTGAAGGTCGACCTTTTCCCGCCGCTCAAACTCGCCGCGGGCGACGTGGTGCTGCTCTGCTCCGATGGTCTGACGGACATGGTCGACGAGGCGGAGATCGTGCGCACCGTGCAGGATGAGCCGCCCAAGCGGGCTGCGCAGCGGCTGATCGCCGCCGCCAACCGGCGCGGCGGCTTCGACAATATCTCCGTCATCGTTGCGCACGTGGGTGGGCGGCCGGCCGCCGCCGGTGGGATACCCGCCGCGCTCTCTGGGATGCGCGGGTGGCAGCGCGCGGTATTGGGCGTGCTCGCCGCGGCGCTGTTGCTGCTTCTGTGCGTGGCTGTGGGAACCGGGGGATGGTACGTGTACACGACGACGCGCGGCACGCCGACCGCAGCGCCGCCGCCCACCGCCACTTCGGTCCAGACGGGACCGACTGTGATACCTCTGGTGACGGACACGCCCCGACCGGCCGGGGAAACGCCGACGCCGCGCGCCACCTCTACCGTGGCCCCTTCTCCCACCCCCACGCCCACCCGCACGCCGCTCCCGGATCGGGACCGCGATGGCGTGCCCGATGGGGTGGATCGCTGCCCAGACGAAAGCGGGCCGCGTGATCTGCAGGGCTGCCCGGATGGGGACGCCGACGGCTTCGTCGACATCGACGACCTGTGCCCTGCCCTGCCCGGCCCGCTCCAGGGCTGCCCCGACAGCGACGGCGACACGCTCCCCGATCACCTGGACGATTGTCCCATGGAGTGGGGGCCGGTGGAGCACGACGGCTGCCCCGTCGACACGGGCGGCGGCGGGGACGATGGCGGTGTGCCGCCGACGCAGCCGCCTCCCAGGAATTGAGGACTATGACGAAGCAAACAGGGTTGTTGTGGGCGACGATGGCTCTCCTGGGCGCGGTGTTGAGCGTGGCATGGCTGGCAGCGGCCCTGGCACAGGGCACGGGCACGGGGAATGACCCGCGCATCGAGGCCCTTTTCGTCTCGGGCACCCTGCCCATTTCAGACACGCATCCCGGCGCGGGGGTCACCAAGACGGTCTACGTCGACGACAGCGCCGGTGGCGTGCTCACTCTGACGTTCGATGTGCTGGGGACGCCGCCGCTGACGCTCACTGCGGGCGCGGCCTTCGGCGTGCCGGCGCGCGTGCTGACCTCGCCGGTCGCGTCGTGGAGCGGTGCAGTGATCACCTACGCGGTGCCCGCCGGGGCGGGGAGCGCCTTCGGGGTGCCCTACACGCTCACGAATGGCGGCGCGCAGACCACGACCGTCGTCGCGCTGGACGTCGTGCGCGACGTCGTCGCGCCGGTGGCGCCGGCGCTGCTCGGGCCGCCGGACGGCACGCTGACCCGCACCACCGCGCTGACGCTGAGCTGGGCTCCCGCCGCCGACGGCGCCGGGAGCGGTGTGGCCGGGTACACCGTCGACCTGGGGGGCGCGCTGCATCCGGTCACCGCGACGTTCTCCGCTGCGGTTCTGCCCGGCGACGGCGCGTACACGTGGACGGTGCGCGCCGTCGACTACCTGGGGCACGCTTCGGAGTACACGGGGAGCTGGACGTTCGTCGTCGACGTCACGCCGCCCGAGTCGGCCGCCGTCGCCCCGCCGCGCGTCGCGACCGGCACGGTGCCGGTCACGTGGACGGCGTCCGACACCTGGAGCGAGGTCATTTCGACGACGCTGTGGTACAAGAAGGGCGCGGGAGATTGGACGCCCTACGTCACACGGATGGCCGATGCGGGCACGTTCGATTTCGACCCACCGGTGGGCGAGGGGCTGTATCTCTTCGCCACCACGGCCGAGGACCGGTTGGGCAACGTCGAGGCGGCCCCGACGGTCTCGGAGACGGAGACGTATGTTGGCCCGTTTCGTCTCTTCCTGCCACTGGCAGTGCGGGACTATCGCCCTCTGGCGAACGGGGATTTCGAAGCCGGGCTGGCAGGCTGGCAGACCGGGCGCGGTCCCTTTGCCGGTCACGGCAGTGGGATGCCTCAGACGGCGGTGAGGTTCGACGGCAGCCAGCGGGCTTTGCTGGGCGACCCGGCGGCGGCGAATGGGGCCATCCGGGTGGGATATGGCTACGTCGCGCAGACGTTCACGGTGGATGCGCCGCTGCTGCAACTCCAATACCGGGTTCTCTCCTACGACATCGTCAAAGGGGATACGCATTATTACGATACGTTTGAGGTCTCTGTGGACCGGCCGCCGGATCAGGTTACGGATGCCCAACGGGACGCGCGCGGATGTACCAGCACGGCGCTCAATCCAAGTGGGACGCGGGTGGTCACCGACGCCGGCCTTGTCTTTTGCGGCGGGCGGGCCGGGACGTCGGCGGACGTGGGGACGGTGTGGGACCTGGGGTGGCGGACGGTGACGCTGGACTTGAGCGCCTTCGAGGGCCAGAACGTGACGTTGTACTTCGCCATCTGGAGCCGCGAGTACAATGCTGCGTTCTACAACGACCAGGCGTGGTACAATACGTGGGCTTACGTCGATAACGTCACTCTGGGGGAGTGAGGATCGAGAGGAAAGGAGGGATCGAATGCCCGGAGAAGTGCAGTTGACGGTGCAGGCGAACAAGACGCTGTTCCCGGCGACCGAGAGCTACCAGTTGGTGTACTTGTTGATCGAGGCGCTGCCCACCGGCGCGGTCGCCGACGTGCAGATGCCGCTGAATTTCAGTCTGGTGCTCGACCACAGCGGGTCGATGAGCGGGCAGAAGCTGTCGAATCTCAAGCAGGCGGCGATGCTGGCGGTCGACCGGATGAGTGACCAGGACCTGGTCTCGATTGTCGTATTCGACGACAAGGTCAAGGTCATCGTTCCCAGCCAGCCGGCTGCGGACAAGGACGCTCTGAAGCGGCTGATCGACGGCATCCGTGACGGCGGTGGCACGGAGATGTCGCGGGGGATGCGTAAGGGATTGGAGGAGCTGCGCAAGGGGCTCGGGCCGGGCCGCGTCAGCCGCATGCTCCTGCTCACCGACGGGGAAACGTTTGGGGACGAGAAAGCGTGCCGTCAGTTGGCAGACGAGGCGGGCGGCCTGGGCGTCGCTATCGCCGCGATGGGCCTGGGGGAGGACTGGAACGAGCGCCTGCTGGACGACATCGCCCAGTCCAGCCAGGGTCACTCCGACTTCATCCCCGCCGGCCAGCCCGATGTGATTCTGAACACCTTCCAGCGGCAGGTGATGGCGGCGCAGGCGACGGTGATCCAGAACGCGGAGCTGATCTTGCGCCTGCTGCCGGGGACGATGCCGCGCGCCGTGTGGCGGGTGATGCCGCTGATCGCCAAACTCGACCATCGCGCCCTTTCGGACCGCGACGTGCAAGTTGCGCTAGGCGACGTAGAGCGTGAGCAGGGGCAAGGGGTGCTGGTGGAGATGTCGATTCCGCCGCGCCAGCCGGGCACCTACCGCATCGCGCAGGCGGAGGTCGGCTACGACGTGCCGGTCTCCGGCCTGACGGGTGAGAAGGAGAAGATCGACGTCGTGCTGGGCTTCACCGCCGACCCCGCCGAGGCGGCTCAGGAGAACCCTTACGTGATGAGCGTGGTGGAGAAGGTGACGGCGCACAAGTTGCAGACGCGGGCGCTGGATGAGGCAGCGCTGGGCAATATCGTCGGTGCGACGCAGAAGTTGCGCGCGGCGGCGACGCGCCTGCTGGACCTGGGGGAGGAAGACCTGGCGCGGACGGCGATGGAAGAGGCGGAACGGCTGGAGCAGGGGCAGGATCTCTCGGCGAAAGGGACGAAGAAATTGCGCTACGAGACGCGTAAGTTGACGCAGAAGTTGGAATAGCAGATTGCAGATTAGAGTAAGGAGGATGAGCGATGGCAGTGTGTCCGAATTGTGGTTCGCAGCAACCGGATGGTGCGGCGTTTTGTGATGAGTGTGGCGCGAAGTTGGCAGCGGTGATCCCGTCGGCAGTGCCTGCGCCGGCAGCCCCTCCACCGGCGTCCCAAGCGCCGACGGTGGCCGCGGCGACGTGTCCCGTATGCGGGATGCCGGTCATTCCCGGCGAGCCGTTCTGCAATAGCTGCGGTGCGGCATTGGGGCCGGTGGCGGCGTCGATGGCCCCGACCGTGGCCGTATCGTCCGCGGCCCCGACCGTGGCCGTATCGTCCGCAGCTCCGACCGTGGCGGTGTCGTCGATGCAGCCGCCTGCCGCGCCGGTGTGCCCCACCTGCGGCGCTCAGTTGGAGCCGGGGAGTCGCTTCTGCGATATGTGTGGGGCGGCGGTGGCTGCGCCGGCCGCTGAAGCGCCCGCGCCGGCACCGCCCGAGCCTGCTCCCCTAGCACCCACGCAGGTCGCGCCGGCGTCCTACCCGACGCCCATCCCCGCTCCCGCTCCGGTGGCTCACGGCCGCCTGGTGGTGCAGGGTACGAACGCCACGTTGCCCTTCCCGGTCGGCAAGACGGAGATCATCGTTGGGCGCGAGGACCCGGTCAGCAACGTCTTCCCCGAGATCGACCTCACGGATCACGGCGGAGACGAGGGCGGGGTCTCACGGCGTCACGCGCGCATTGTGATCCAGGGGGTAGATATCTTCATCGAGGACCTGAACAGCACCAATTACACCTACGTCAACCAACAGCGCCTGATGCCCGGGCAGCCCCAATCGCTCAAGGACGGGGACGAACTTCGCTTCGGGCGCGTGAAGGCGACGTTTTACGCGGCCTGAGTGGAGCGGCGGTTGCTCCGAATTGCCTCCACATGGACGTGACTGTGAAATGAGTTGAGGAGGGGCGGTATGGGTTTAGAGAATGGGTATGTGTTACAGGGCCGGTATCGCGTTGTCTCTGAACTGGGGCAGGGCGGGATGGGAGCCGTCTATCGAGCGTGGGACACGCGACTGAACATCCCAGTCGCGGTCAAAGAGATGCGCCCTCAACCCGGCCTGAGCGCCGAGATGTTGGCCGACTTGCGCACCCAGTTTCACCAGGAAGCGGTCGTGCTGGCCCGGCTGAGCCACCCGCATCTGGTGCGCGTCACCGATTTCTTCGAGGACGCGGGCAACGTCTACCTGGTGATGGAGTTCGTCGAAGGGGAGAACCTGGCTGCGCGCATCGCCCGCGAGGGCGCGCTGCCCGAGTGGCAGGTGTTGACCTGGACGCGAGAGTTGCTGGATGCGCTGGGGTATTGCCACAAGCAGGGCATCATTCACCGGGACGTCAAGCCGCAGAACGTCATCATCCGCCCCGATGGGCAGGCGGTGCTGGTCGACTTCGGCTTGGTCAAGCTGTGGGACCCGCGCGATCCGAAGACGAAGACGGCCATGCGCGGCATGGGCACGCCCGAGTACGCCCCGCCGGAGCA
>JAFGOJ010000481.1 GCA_016926575.1 Anaerolineae bacterium
CGAGAGGCCCGCAAGGGCCTCTTTTCGTCTCCCGTCCAGCCCATTCAATCTGGCCAATCGGCGCTCAAACAGCGTGGCCCGTGACAGTCTGCCCACGGATACCATCGTGAAGATCATCACACTGTTGGCGCACGGATGCCCGCGGCAGGCCATCGTCGCCGCATTCGGCGTGGATGAGCGCACTGTGAAGCATCTGGAAGAGAGCAGCGGAAAGCACTGTGAGCAGGTACACCAGCATCTGGTGGAGCAGCCGCGTGATCTGGGCCAGGTGCAGGGGGATGAGATTCGCGCCAAGGCCCAGGGTCGCATTCTCTGGCTGGCCATGGCGATCCAAGTTCAGACACGACTCTGGTTGGGTGGTGTGCTCAGCACATCCCGAGATATGGCATTGATCACCACGTTGATCCAGCAGGTGCGTCGCTGTGCCCTGTGTCGCTCGTTGTTGTTTTGCGTCGACGGATGCAAGACGTACATCGCAGCCATTCGCCACGTCTTCCGAGAACCCATACGTACCGGCAATCCCGTACGGCCCTGCCTGCGACCGTGGGACAGCATCTTCATCGCCCAGGTCGTGAAGCAATATGCCCAGAAGCGTGTCATCGGTGTAACGCGCCGCGTGGTCCAGGGCACTCGGGCACAAGTCGAAGCGTTGCTGCAGAAGACACAAGGCGGCGGGGTGATCAACACCGCGTACATTGAGCGACTGAACGCCACCTTCCGCTCGCGGATCACCGCACTGGTGCGCCGTGGGCGTGCGCTGGCGCGTCAGGTAAGCACCTTGCATCACGTGATGTATCTGGTGGGCACCGTCTACAACTTCTGTACCTATCATCCAGCCTGCGTGTCCCCGTCTACTTGCCACACGGTCGGCGGCGCTGGCTCCGTAGGACCCCTGCCATCGCAGCCGGAATCACCGATCATCTGTGGACTGTCCATGAACTGCTGTTGTTTCGCGTCCCTCCGCCGCGCTGGGAACCCCCAAGGCGACGAGGACGCCCGTCAAACGCGATGAAAGCACTTGTCGCCCAGTGGTGCACATGACCACGGTTAAGTGCGGTGCTACCGCCCCCCCTACTGGCCTGCTACCCTCTGCTTTCCAAGAGATCTTCTACTTGGATTCAGTTAGCAGGAACAACAAGCATACAAGGATAATGGCTATGATAATAGAACCATGAAAGAGCCAAAGGGTTATTGAGAATGTGGCAATCAACCATGGAGCTTTTTCATCTGTAACAGATGATGTATCCATAGAGAAGTCGATACTTGATTCACCAAGCTTTCGAACTTCATCATACAGTTTTCGATACAAGCGTTCTTGCCATAGATAGTACCCATCCAGAAACCAAAAGGCTGCTGCCGGGAAATACGCTAGATATACGAACTGAGGATTTGAATCCCCTGCCGCCAGAGCGAATAATGCCGAAACCAAAATGACACTCCATTCCTTCACCGAAAAGGAATTCCTGGCCATTCGATTGATGATCTCTTGGATCATCTCAAGGTGCTTGGCTTTCTCATTCATCATATCACCTCCATTGCTAGCTCTCTAAGAGATCTGATGGTTCTTCATTGGCAAGCTGTACCTTTACTTGTTCAATGGTTGGTAGATTGTCGATTTCCGCGTTTCGAATATACTTTCGCACGTTCTCCACTGCGTCAAAATAGTGTTCCAGTTGTTCTTGCTCGGTCTTGCCAAACGTGGTAGGGCGATCAAGCATCCTGCGACGCAGATCATAGAACTCAGACTCTCCCTGGCGAAAAGCTTTGTAGTGTGCATCCACCTTGAGTGCCTTGTGAAAGGAAAGAAGGATCGCAGTGTAAGCCGACACAATAGTGATGAGCCACTTCGAGTAGGGGTCTTCTGTTACCGCTTGTGCCAGAAAGGGAATTATTACCGACGAAGGGATTGTCCAGCATAGGCAGTAATAATGGAGGTGTTTGTATATCTCAGCTTGCTTCTTCCAGAAACCCAAAGTGCCTTCTATCCTGGAGTAATGCTGAATCAGACGAGCCTTTGCCTCCTCCGAAAAAAGCGGTGATTCCTCGAAAGATGATCCCCCTGGATGAAGTCGTACGCTTCTAGTGAGGGTGCACAACACGGGCACTAAGGTGACCGAAACAAACGATATATAGACCAAGATTCCAATCACCCAAAGACTCATTACGCACTCCTCCCACAAATGGCTCGACAACCCACAAAAAGACCCACCCATCCCGGGTGGGGGCCTCACACTCCTGGCCAGTGCAGCAAAGACTCCACCCACGAAATCTATCCACCTGTAGAATAAAAACCCCGCCCTGTTGGGCGGGGCCTCGTGCGTCTGGCCAACTCGACACGCGCCTCGATCCGATCAAGGCAGCTCTACATACCTATAGACACCCCCTCGATGTGATCGAGACCCGGCCGGTCTAGTCGTCCCAGTGAGCCAACTCTACAGAGACTTCAAGCCACTCCCACAGGGAACGCTTCCCGATTCGCCCGGCGTCGTCGAGGTCTACACCATCGACCTCGATCACTCGAAGCATCGTGCCCCGGTCGTAACCACTGAGGCAGCACGCCTCCTCAAAGGTCAGCATATCCGGGGCAAAAGCCCAGGTGACAGGCGTAACGTCGCCTTGTGGAGTGGTACACAGCCTCATCGCGTCACCTTCAGGGGGTATTGGCTTGTCAGGCTGGGGGCGAAGGATTCGAACCTCCACATACGGATTCAGAGTCCGCTGTCCTGCCATTAGACGAGCCCCCAGCGTCGAGCGCCCACCATTCTACCACGATTCTTGCGCTTGACAACCGCCTGTCTCCCCAACCGCCATCTCGATCGGCAGCGGCTCCCCCAGCACCGGCAGCGGGCGCCGCACGTTCACATCCCACCAAGCCAGCGCCAGCGCCAGCATCTCCCGCCCTTCCCACACGATCCGCTCGCGCGAGTACACCCGCCGGTCGGCCAGCACGGCCACGGCGTCGATGCCCAGCCTCTCACACAGGTAAAGCGCACGAGAGACGTGAAAGCGCTGCGTGACCACCACCGCCTGCTCCACCCCAAAGATCGCACGGGCCCGGTAACAGGTATCGTACGTGCGGCGCCCGGCATAATCCAGCACGATGTCCTCCTCAGGCACCCCCAACCGCACGGCGTACTCCAGCATGCGCTGGGGCTCGTTGTAAGTCGCCACGCGATTGTCCCCGCTGAAGAGCAGCTTACGGACGACGCCAGCCTCGTACAGGTCCACTGCCGTCGCCACGCGATCGGCCAAGATGGGCGTGGGAGAACCGTCAGGCCACAGACCAGCGCCAAAGACGATAGCCACGAAGCGCGGGGGAACGTCCTCGACCCGCGCGTAGATGCGATCGCGCACCTGCTGCTCGATCCACAGCCGCAGGCCGCCCAGCAGCACCACCCCCACCGCGCCCGCCCACGCGGCGGCGAGAAACACGCGCTTCAGCGCCCGCCTCATGGCAGCGCCCTCACCACGCCGCCCAACACGTCCAGGTCAGGGGCGTACACGAGCGTCACGTAGCGCGCCACACGCGAGATCGCCACCCCCCCACCCTCCGTCTCCCACCACCGGCCTTCGACCCCCGCCGGCGCCTCCACGGGCGAGGCGGGCAGAAACCGCTGCGGAATCAGCGTGATCATGGCCTGCTCGAACTCGGCCGCCTCCGCGGTGGTGTCCCAGATGATGCGCCACACACGCACTCGCGCCCCATCCTCGCGCTCCCAAACGACGAAGGTGTCCCCATCCCACCCGTCGGCAGCCTGCCAGGCCGCCTCCTCAGGTAGCGTCTGGTCCAGGTACAGGCCGACGGCAAACTCGCCCAGCGTATCCTCCAGCAGCAGCGACCACCCCTCTCCCAGCACGCCGCCGAGATTCGGCAGCCCGACGCCCGTGGGCGCGTCGGGCTCCCCCAGGTAGCGCTCCGGGTGCAGCACCTGCTCCGACGAGCGGGGCGGATTGGTGTAGGCCCGGTCGACGGCGTCCCACCCCCCGGCCTCGAACAGGGCGGCGGCAAACCGGCGCCCCTCCCAATACGGGAAACGCTCCAAGCGCGTCCAGACCTCGCTGCTGTCCAAAACCTCCCCGTAGCTCGGCCGCTCCGCCAGGAGGATCAGGCTCGCCAGGTATTCCCAATCGGCCGCCCCCACATCCCCGTAGCGGTAGAGCGCCGTCAGGAGCGTCGCGTCCCCCTCCACCAGCGCCCGGCCCGCCAGCGCTGCGTCCGTGGTGGCCGCGCGGGCCCCCACCGCCTCTAGATCAAAAGTCTGGTCCTGCAGCGCGTGAGCGTAGGCATGCGCCAGCAACACCTGGTCGTCGATGCCGCCCTGCTGCTCGTGGATCACGGCATATAACTGATCCTGCTCAAACACGTAGATGGCTGCCGCCTCGTGAGCCTCCAGGGCGACCGGCGCGTCCGGCAGGAGCCCCAGCGCCGCGTATGGCTCCAACTGGCCTTCGAGCCCACGCTCGACGTTGAGCTGGTCGAGAAGCGCGGCCATCTCGCGCCCGTCGAGGAAATTGAGCGGCACCTCGGCGCGCGGGGAGAGCCCGCGCAGCGCCTCCACCTGCCGCCCGATCTGGTCGAAAAGGCGCGCCGCCTGCACCTGCGACCAGGGACCCTCCGCCGAGATGACCGGAGCAGGTGGAGACGGGCTCGGCGTGGCAAAGGGCGTGGGAGGAGAGCTGAATGGGGAAGGAGCGGTGGCCGTCGCGCGCTCCAGCCCGCGCATCGAGGTGACGACAAAGCCGGCCGTCAGGGCGAGCACCGCGACCACCCCCAGGAAAAGCAGGAGCACCACCCGGCGCTGGCCGGCGCTGAGGTCGGAAACGCTCACGACAGCGCCTCGCGCTGGGCCTGCACCAGGCAGGCAATGGCACGCGCCGCCAGGTCCAACATGCGGTCGAGAGTCTCCCGCGAGAAGAGCCCTCTCTCGGCTGTCCCCTGCACCTCGACCAGCTCCCCGCCGGCCGTCATCACCACGTTGAGGTCCACCTCGGCCGCGCGATCCTCGGCGTAGCACAGGTCGACCCGCACCTCCCCGTCCACGACGCCCACGCTGACCGCCGCCAGTTCCGGTTTCAGCGCCTGCTGCGGTGCCACCCCCTGCCCGGCCAGCCTGCGCAGCGCCAGCGCCAGCGCGACGTAGCCGCCGGTGACCGCCGCCGTGCGCGTGCCGCCGTCCGCCTGCAGCACGTCGCAGTCGATCGTCAGCGTGCGCTCACCCAAACACGTCAGGTCCACCGCGGCGCGCAGCGAGCGGCCGATCAGCCGGCGCACCTCCTGCGTCCGTCCGCTCAGCCCCTGCGTCTCGCGCGGCGTGCGGGTGTGGGTGGAACGGGGCAGCAGGGCGTACTCGGCGGTCAGCCAACCCTCCCCGCCGCCCGCCATCCAACCCGGCGTCCCCTCCACGACGCTGGCGTTGCACAGCACACGCGTGCGGCCCAGCTCGACCAACACCGAGCCTTCCGGGTAGTCGACGTAATCCAGGACAAAGCGGATCGGGCGCAGCTCGTCTGGCCGGCGCCCGTCGGGACGTGTGGGACGATCAGCCATGTCAGGCCAGATTATACCACGCCGCAACAAGGCGACAAGAGAAGCGAACCGGGCCCTCCTATCGCCTGCGGCGGCCCGACAGAACGACCGCCAGCCCGCCCAGCGGCAGCAGCGCCGCCCCGGCGCACAGCCCGCCGCCCGGCTCCTCGCCCGATCCTTCAGCCGGGGCGCCGGGAGTCGCTTGCGCCTCGCCGGGCCCAGGCACCGGCGCGGCGCCCTCGCCTGTGACGAGCATGATATCGTCGGCCCACAGCGTGCCCTCGTTGCGCTCCTCCTGCGCGCCGACGGTGAACGAGAGGCTCGTCACCCGCGCCGGGTCGAACACGTCCAGGCCGCCGAGGTCCGCCCAGTCGGCGCGGGCAAAATCGCCCCAGGGCGCCACGACCTGCGTCCACTCGGTGGGAACCTCGACGTCGAGCACGAAGGGGGTCCCGGCTTCGGCGCTGCCGGAGAACATGTTGAGCGTGACCCATTGGCCGGGCGAATCCGCCCGCAGCCACAGCGCCAGCCCCGTCGCCCCGCTCCAATCCTGCGGCTCGTCGTAATAGCGCCCGCAGCCAACCCACCCGCCCGGATCGACGCCATACGCCAGTTGCAGCGCCAGGGTACCCGGGCGCGCTGCGTCGTCCGCGCCGCACGCGACGGCCGACGCGCCATCGCCGTCCGCGCCCCAGGCAAACTCGCCCTCAAAGTCGTCGATCACGCCCGCCGCGGACAGCTCCGCGATGATCAGGGGCGGCTCGGTGGCCGCCTCCCCGGGGATCGGCGTCGCCTCAGGCCTCGGCTCGCCGGACCAGGCGCCCTGGATCACCTGGTCGACAAAATTCACGAACAGCGGGCCGATGGCCTGGTTGGCCATCTCGTTCGGATGGCCGTCGGTGTCGTCGTAGCGATACTCGGGCCGCAGAAAGTTGTCGCTCCCCGCCAGCAGGCCAAAGAAATCGAACGTCACGACGTTGGGATGGCCGGCCAGGAACTCGCTCGAGGCCAGCCAGTCCGCCAGTGCGCGCGCCCGCTCCGCCTCCTCCGCGTCGCTCGACCCGGGCACCTGCGGCGGCTGGGTGACGACGATAAAGAGCTTGTCCGGGTACTGGTCCATGCGGTCGCGCATCGAGAGATAGTAGGCCTGATCCTCGGCCAACTGGTCGTCGCTGCCGATGTTGCTGGTGGGGTAGCAGGACTTGAAGATGATCACGTCATACTGCATCAGGTAACTGAAGGTGTTGTCCGGCGGGTCGTGCAGCGGCTGGCCAAAGATCACGGCCAGACCGTCGGGATTGGTGTTGTCGTCTGGGACGTCGAAGTGGGTCCCGGTGGTGGAGCCGTCGGCCAGGCGCAGCCCCTCCTCGTTGTAGCCGTGGTCGTAGAACTCGTAGCCCAGCGCGCTCAGCCCCTCGCGCACGCCCCCCTGCTCGATCAGGTTCTGGCCGCACGAGTGGTGCAGGAAGATGATGCGCACGGGCCCCTGGGCCTGCGCAGAGGCCAGGGGCAGCAGATAGAACGCCAGAAACACAGCGCAGAGAATAACAAGGCCGATCGTGCTCTGATATGTGAGATGTTTCACAGTGCGCCTCCCGACCTGCTCGAGCCGGGTGATTCCTCGACACCGGCGGCAGGGAAATGGGGTTTGCGGGCAGCTTCGCTGCCCGCAAACCCCCGTTTCAAGGTCCTAGTGTACCCGCGTGATGCGCCAGCGCGCCGACACCGACTGATCACCGCACTCGGAGCAGAAAGCGTCGTTGCAGCTGGACTCGGCCAAGAGGTAACCGGTGTATGGATCATCCCGCGCACCCCAACCATCGCGTGACGCGTACTGATAGATCGGGGAGGCAAACGGGTCGTCGCTGGTCCAGACGTCTGACTCGTACCCCGTGACCAGGACGTACACGTTTTCGCCTGCCGGCATCTCGAACTCGAAGGCATACCGGTCGTCCCCCTCCATGCGCCAGTCTTCGTCGGAACTGGCATGCCCCATGCAGGCGTCGTGAGAACACGCCACCAGGTCGTCGCTGCGCGGGAAGCGCTCGTGGAAAGCCACCCACGTCACGTCGCTTGCGGAGGGGCCATAGCCCGCCCACAGGCTGAACACCCACTCGCTGTCACAGTCAAAGATGCTGCAGCCGGACTCGCTGCAGTGGGCGCCCCGTGCTTCCAGGAACTCGACCCGCACCACCACCGGCGTCTCGAAGATGTTGTTGCCGTCGTACATCTCCGGGATGTGATTGGCGGGGTCGAGGATGGCCCGCAGGTCGTACGGCTCGAGGAGCGGCTCGGCGAGCTGCAGGGTAAGCGCGCCGCCGGAGGGGATGGTGACATCCTCCCAGGTAAAGACGCCGACCTGCGTGTTGGCGCTGATGCGCACCAGATTGACCTCGATGTCCTGGCTCACCAGCGGCGCGGCGTTGTTGAAGACGTGGATGCGCAGCTGGCCGGACTCGTGCGCGTCGACGTTGGTGATAACCAGGTCAGGCAGGTCGCCGACCTCCGGCCCCACGATCACGTCCACCAGCACCGTCAGCTCGATGTTGCGGTCGCGGATGGTGTAGACGCCCGGCACGACCTCGCCGGCCGGCATGGTGTGCTGGCCGTCGAAGAGCGTGTCGCTGGGGTTGCCGGTGTCGGCGTCGACGATCAACCCGCCAAAGGTCAGATCGTCGTCAGGCCCCAGCTCGACCGTCACAGTGTTGTGATCCGGGACGCGGTACGGGCTCGACATGCTGCCCGCGATCCACGTCCAGATCTGGTCAAAGATCTCCTGGATCGAGTAGGTCTGATTGTGGCGCAGGCGGTAGCCCCGCATGCGCTCGCCCGCCCACTCGCCGTAATCGACGGCAGAGAACTCGAGCCGCTGGTCGGTGCTGCCGGAGGCCCAGAAGTTGCCCACGATCGAGCCCACGCTCTCCCCGTCGGCCCACCACTCGTCGTCGCCCAGGTCGAACGTGGTGATCGATTCGAAGGTGACGCGCACCACGCGCGGGCAGGCCTCCCCCTCCCAGGCCACCACGTTGCTGTGCGGCGACTCGCGGCCGTCCTCGCCAAAGGCGGTCACGCTGAACTCGTGCCTGCGGCCGCAGAGCGGCTGCCAGCGGTTGGCGATCAACACGCGAATGGGATCCGCGCTGCGGCCCACCATCGCGATACTGCTGCCGTCCCGGTAGATGCGATACCCCGCCAGCCGGCCCATATCTCCATCCCACTGCCAGATCAACAGGTCGTCGCGCCCGTGGTTCAACGCCAGCAGTGGCGCCGGGAAGGCCGTCTCGTCGCAGGTGTTGACGCACAGGCGGTACTGCGCCTCGAACCAGCGCCCCTCGTCGCCGTCGGCGGAGCGCACGGTGATCACGTGCCCGTCCCAGTCCGCCGAAGGATGGCTCGCCGCGACGGAACCGATGCTCCAGTACGTGCCCCATGCAGACTCGTCCCCCTCGAAGATGACGTCCGCGCCGCACTCCATCTGCACGTCGATGGGCTGATCCAGGGCTGTGGCAAGCATGCGGCTGCCCAGGTCGGCGGCGATATCCCACTGCTGGAGGCCCAGCGGCGCGAATTCATACCGCTCCACGCCGCCTCCGGCCAGGCTGGGGTAGCAATAGACACCGTCGTACTCATCGCTCACCTGGAAGCTCAGCGCCTGGAACTCGACGGCGATGGGGATCTCGCCCGGCCACTCGGCCTCGCCGGGGCCGGGGACGATCCCCTCCTCCATTTCCTCCACGGGCGGCGGACAGCCGCCGTGCTCCGGCAAGCCCGCCTCGTCGGGGCACAGGTCGACGTCATCCGGAGCGCCGTCGCCATCTCGATCCCCCACCCCGCTCCCGGGGCAGCCCACCCCCTCGGGCGTGCCAGGCTCGTCGGGGCAGCGGTCCCACCAATCAGGGATGCCGTCCCCATCCGAATCCGGGCAGCCATCGTGCTCGGGCGGGCCGGGCTCGTCGGGACAGGGGTCCACCTCGTCGGGCGTCCCATCCCCATCCGAGTCCTCGCCACCAGGCCCCGCGCCCGCCGGGCAGCCGCGGTTTTCCGGCAGTCCCGCCTCGTCGGGACACTCGTCCTCGCTGTCGCGCACGCCGTCCCCATCCCGGTCGGGGCAGCCCCAGGTCGCCGGAACGCCCGGCTCGTCGGGACACATGTCCTCGCCGTCCGGGAAGCCATCCCCGTCACGGTCTCCCTCGGCGGGCGCGGGGCAGCCGCTCGGGGGCGGGCCGGGGACATCGGGGCAGGCATCGTCGCCGTCGCGCACGCCGTCGCCATCCCGGTCGGGGCAGCCTTCGAGCTCGGCGGAGCCGGGTGTATCGGGGCAGGCATCCCGATCGTCGGGAATCTCGTCCCCATCCCGATCCCCGGGCATCGGACAGCCGTCGAGCGCGGGCATCCCCGGCGTATCGGGGCAGGCATCCGCCTCGTCCGGCACGCCATCGCCATCCCGGTCTCCTGCGCCACCCATCGGGCAGCCGCCGCCTGCCGGCAGCCCTGCCGCGTCGGGGCAGGCGTCGGAGGCGTCCGCGATCGCGTCACCGTCCCGGTCGGGACAGCCGGCGGTGGACTGCCAGCCCGCTTCGTCTGGACAGGCGTCAACCCCGTCGGGGGAACCATCCCCATCCCGGTCCGCCTCCGCCACCGCTTCCGTCACCAGCACGGCCTGGGCGTGCGCGCCCTGGGCATTGAAGGCCCTGGCGGTCAGGGTGTGCATCCCGGCCGCGGAAGGCTGCCAGTAGCTCACCAGCGGGAACGGGGAGATGCCACCGGGCAGCGTCGTATCCTGGGCCTGGTGCAGCTGCCCGTCGATCCACAGCTCCACCCGCGTCACCTGGGCCGGGTCGCTGGCCACCGCGTGCACGACGACCATCTCCCCCACGGCCACCGGTTCCCCCGCCGGCGGCGAACTGAACTGCACCGCGGGGCCGCCCTCCGCCTGCCGCTCCGACTGCTGCCGCTGCAGCATCGAGTAACCCACCAAACCGGCCACCGCCACGAGCAGACACGCAGCCACGAGCACCAGCACGATTGCAGCTACCTTGAAAGGTCTCTCAGACATCGTCGGCCTCCCTCTCCTAGTCGAGCGTCACCGAGAAGTGAAACCACTCGGACCAATCGCCGGTATTGCCGGCGCCGTCCTGGGCGCGCACCGCCCAGCGGTAGTAAAGGCCACAGTCCACCTCGACCGTGACCTGCTTGTCGTTCAGCGGCCCATAGCCGCCTACAACCCCCCATTCGGTCGCCGAGACCAGGTACTCCAGCTTGACGTAGTAGACGACGCCGCTGGGATCGCTGACCGGCAGCCAGACCAGGTTCTGTTCCGACCGGCAGGTGAGCACCAGCTCGTCGGCCGGCACGTAGGGCTCCGGCGCCGGCGGCGCCGTGGTGTCGGACGGGATGGGGGTAGGGACGAGAGTGGGCACCGGCGTCTCCGTCGGCACGGGGGTAGGCACGGGCGTCTCAGTGGGCACCGGCGTGGGCACGGGGGTCACGGTCGGCACAGCGGTGGGCACCGGCGTCGCGGTCGGCACCACGGTAGGGACAGGCGTCGCCGTGGGCGCCGACGTGGCAGCCGGCACCGGGGTCGGCAGCTCCCCCGCCTCCCCCTCGGCGCGCACTGTGATGGCACCCGGGCTGCCGGCCCTGCCAGCCATGTCGTAGCCGGTGACCTGCAGTGTGTACAGGCCCGGCGCCTGCGGGACCCACTCCTGCCTGACCTCGACGAGGGCGGCCCCGGCGTCCGCCGGCGCGTCGCGCCGGTAGGCGGTCCCGTTCACCGAGAGCAGCACCTCCGCCACGCCGCCGGGAGCATAGGCGTGCGAGACCACGCTTACCGCAGCGCCCACCGGCACGCTCGCCCCATCGCGCGGAAAGTCGATCCACGCTCGCGGTCCGACCAGCGCCACCTCCGTCGGCGTCGTGCAGGAGATCAGCCCGCCCGCCAGCGCGCAGAGGGTCAAGCCAAGGACCGCTTCCCACCACAGATTTCTCTTGCTCATCTTGGACCTCCTCGAAAGGATCAATGCACTTGCGAACCCTGAAACGAAACGGGGGGCGCTTTTGTTACAGATTTCTCAGCACCAGCGGCAGGTAGACCTGCCGCACAAACTCGTAGGCGCCGATGTCGCACGTCGCCAGGCGCGTCACGCCGCGCTGGTCGACCGGGATGCCCGCCACGCAGGCGCCGGCGCCGATGGCCGGGCTGCCGTCCAATAGCGGGTGCACCCAGGTGCCGCGGTCGTAGGCCAGCGCGCCCAGCAGCGGGTCGGTGCCGGTGATGTCGGTCGTGGCGCCCAGGCCGCAGTCGTCGGCGTTCTCCAGGTTGTAGCCGTTGGAGGTGGGCGCGCTCCCGCCGCAGTTATCGGCCGTGGTGCCGGTCGACTCGTTGTAGGCCAGGAGCGTGTCGTGGAGGGCAACCGAGCCGGCGGCGATGCGGACGCCGCCGCCCGCCGAGGAGGAGGTGTTGCTGGCGACGGTGGTAAAGGTCATCGCCGTCGTGCCCCCATCGCTCCACAACCCCCCGCCGCCGTCGGGGGCGCGGTTATCGCCCAGCGTGACGTTGACCAGCCTGGCGGTCCCGGCCCCGTTATAGACGCCGCCGCCGGCATTGGCGGCGTTGCGGACGATCGCCGTCCCGTTCGCGGACAGCGTGGCCTGGCTCAGGTAGACGTGCACCCCGCCGCCGTGGTTGTAGGCGGTGTTGCTCAGGATCACGCCTCCCTGGAGGACCGCGCGCCCTTCGTAGAGGTATACCCCGCCCCCATAGTTCCCGACGTTGTAGCCGACGAGGCTGTCGCCGGTCTGGGTGAAAGCGGCGCTGTTCTGGTTGACGTACACCCCGCCGCCGTAGCTGGCGCTGTTGCTGACGATCTGCCCGCCGCTCAGCAGGGCGCGGCCTTGGTGGATGTACACCCCGCCGCCGAGGTCGATGGCGGCGTTGTAGCCGACGAGGCTGCCGCCGGTCTGGGTGAAGGCGGCGCTGTTCTGGCTGACGTACACCCCGCCGCCCCAACTGGCGCTGTTGCTGAGGACCTGCGCGCCGCTCAGCGTGGCGCCGCCGTAGCCCACGAGCATCCCGCCGCCGTAGGTGGCGCTGTTGCTGACGACCTGTGCGCCGCTCAGCGTCGCGCGACCGTACAGAACGTACAGCCCGCCGCCAGCGTTGGCCCTGTTGTATCCGATCAGGCTATCGCCGGTCTGGGTAAAGACAGCAGCGGCCTGGTCGACGTTCACCCCGCCGCCGTTGGTGGTGGCCGTGTTGCTGACCACCTGTCCACCGCTCAACACAGCACCGCCGGAGGAGACGAAAACCCCGCCGCCGCGGTCGGCAGTGTTCCCGGCGACATCCACGCCATCCAGCGTGGCGCTGCCGTACATGACGCACACCCCGCCGCCGTCGTAGGTAGTGGCGTTGCCGACGATCTCCGCGCCATCCAGTGCGGCGCCGCCGTACACGACGTATACCCCGCCGCCATTCCAGCCGGCGGTGTTGTAGCCGATCAGGCTGTCGCCCGTCTGGGTGAAGGCAGCAGCGGCCTGGTCGACGTGCACCCCGCCGCCATAGTTGGCAGCGGTGTTGCTGACGATCTCCCCGCCGCTCAACGTCACGCTGCCGCTGCTGACGTACACCCCGCCGCCGCTCAGGCTGGTGGCGCTGTTGCTGACGACCCGCGCGCCGCTCAACACGGCGCTCCCGGAGGCAATGCATATCCCGCCGCCGCTGTCGGCCCTGTTGTAGCCGATCAGGCTGTCGCCGGCCTGGGTGAAGACAGCGCTGTCCACAACGACATACACCCCGCCGCCCAAGCTGGTAGCGGTATTGCTCACGATCTGGCCACCGTCCAGCGTGAAACGACCCTGGAAGACAATCACCCCGCCGCCATTGTTGGCCGCGTTATAACCGACGAGGCTGTCGCCGGTCTGGGTGAAGACGGCGACAGCCTGATTGACGCACACCCCACCGCCGCTATCGCCGGAAGTGTTGCGGACGATCGTCCCGCCGTCCAGTGTCACGCGGCCGTTTTGGATGAACACCCCACCGCCGTCGTCGACGGCGGTATTGTGAAAGATCTGCCCGCCATCCAGCGTCGCGCTGCCGCTGCCGACGTACACCCCGCCGCCCAGGCTGGTGACGGTGTTGCTGACGATCTGTGCGCCGCTCAGCGCCGCGCGGCCGAAGGCGACGTGCACCCCGCCGCCGACACTGGCCCTGTTGTAGCCGATCAGGCTGTCGCCGGTCTGGGTGAAAACGGCGCTGCTCCACCTGATGTACACACCGCCGCCATGGCTGGTGGCGGTGTTGCTGACGACCTGTCCGCCGCTCAGCGTCGCGCTGCCCTCCTCCACGCCTATTCCGCCGCCGCTAAAGGCGGCATTGTCGACGATCTGCGCGGCGTTCAGCGCCGCGCGTCCCTGGTAGACATACACCCCGCCGCCATAGTGGCTGGCGGAGTTGCTGACCACCTGCCCGCCATTCAGCGTCGCGCTGCCCGTGTTGACGTGCACCCCGCCGCCGTTGCCATCGGCGACGGTATTGCTGATAGTCTGCCCGTTCAACACCGCACTGCCACTATCGACATAAACCCCGCCGCCGCCGTAAGGAGCGGCGTTGTGGGTAATGGTCGTACCCCCGGTCTGGGTGAAGGCGGCGCTGGCCTGCTCGACGTACACCCCACCGCCGCGGGAGGCAGCGGCGTTGCTGACGATCTGCCCGCCACTCAGCGTCGCGCTGCCGCTGTAGACATGCACCCCGCCGCCATAGGAACTGGCCAAGTTGCCGACTACCTGCCCGCCGTTCAGCATCGCGCTGCCCTGGTAGACATACACCCCGCCGCCACTGTCGGCGGTATTGTACCCGACGAGGCTGGCGCCGGTCTGAACGAAAAGACCGCCGGCCTCCCTGACGTACACCCCACCGCCAAAGGCGCTCGCGGTGTTACTGACGATCTGCCCGCCATTCAGCGTCGCGCTGCCGCTCTGGACGTACATCCCACCGCCGGTCGTGGCAGTGTTGCTGATGATCTGCCCGCCGTTCAGCGTCGCGCTGCCGCTGCTGACATATACCCCGCCGCCGTTGTCAGCGTCGTTATCGACGACGATGGTGTTGATCAGCATCAGGTTAGCGCCGCAGAGAATGCCCCCACCGTTCTGGCCGGCGGGAGCGGCGCCGCCCATGATCGTCACGCCGGAGATGACCACCGTGGCCGCGGGGCGGATATCGAACACCCGGTCGAGGCCGTTGGCGTCGATGATCGTCTGGTCCGGACCCAGGCCGGTGATCGTCAGCGCACTCGTGATATCCAGGTCGCCGGTGTAGGCGGCGTCCTCGCCAGTCCCGCCGATGCTCAGGGCGTAGGTATTGCCCTTGAGCGCGATGGTGTCGGCGCCGCTCCCGACGGTACAGCCATACGAGGGGTTGCCGTCGCCGTTGGCGGAGATGATCGCCTCGCGCAGCGTGCAGGAGCCGTCATTCACGACAGCGTCGGCAGTCGAATTCACCCCGATGTTCGCCGCGCGGGCCACCGGCAGCGGCCCCTCCGCCAGGAACCACAACAGGCCCAGGGTAAGCCCCAGGCCGAGAACGAACGAGAGACACAGTTTCTTGTGCATAGTCTACTCCTCCCTTGAGTGTTATGTCACCCCCGGATCAATCGCCAGCAAACTACCCTATTCTACACGGCCTGTCAAAACACCGCAAATGCAGGTGAAACAATCAGCCGGGATTGCTTCACAGGCTTGTGCCTCCTGCCCGGAAACTGACTGTCATTGCCTCGCGCCCTGTGGGCGCGAGGCAATCTCTTGGGCACGCCTGAGAGCGCCGCGTCGGCCTGGGTCTCCCCGCCATGACGAGAGCGATAGCAGCCGCTGATGGATCAGTAGTCTCTCGACACCAGCGGCAGGTAGACGTACAGCCTCCGCTCGTCCGCGCCCAGGTCGGGCAGGAGGCCAATGGGGCGCAGGTCGCCGTCCATATCCACCGCCGCGACGGCATTCATTCCGGCATCGACGCATGGAGAACCTTCCCGGAGATGATAGTCGTTTTGCGCCGGGTTGACGAACAAGGGATCCGCCTGGATATCGTGAGAGCCGGGCTCCAGCGCGCCAGGCAGGTAATAGTTCGTGGCGTTGCCCCACACGTCGTTGTAATCCAGCGTGCCGGAGGCGCTGGTGTGCGCATAGATGCCATAGGTATTGGAGACGACGATGTTGTTGACAATCGTGGGGGTGATGGAGCCATAGTACATGCAGATGCCGCCCTCCCCGCCGTTATACGCGATGGTATTGTGGGCAATGAGACCGTAGCGCGTGAGTTCCCACAGCCGGATGCCGCCGTTGCTGTTGTAGGCGATAACGTTGTTGGTGACGGTAAAACAGCCGCCGGTCTCCAGCCCCAGCCCGGCGCTATTGCTGGCTGTGTTACTGAAAATGCGATTGGCCGTGATGGTCGGGCTGCCCAGTTCGACGAGAAGCCCTCCCCCGTACCAGCTGGAACCGGCGTGGTTATCGATGATCAGGTTGCCCTGTACGAGCGCATCCGACCCGCTGAGCATCACGCCGCCCCCATTATTGTCGGCGGCGTTGGCGCGGATTTCGTTGCCGAGCAGGCGCGGCGCTCCATGAAAGACGTACACACCCCCGCCGGTACGGGTGGCAGTGTTCCCGCGGATGAGGTTATCGCTGATCGTCGCGTCGCTGTACATGAGGCACAAGCCGCCGCCAACGCCCTGACCGCCCGCGCCGGCCGTGTTGCTCAATACCTGGTTGTCCTCGACGATGGCCGAGGCCGGCGCATAGGACATGAAAATGCCGCCACCGCAGCCGAGGTTGGGGGTGATGCTGCCCACGTTGCTGATGAGGATATTGTGGCGGATGGTGGGGCCGGCATTCTCGCTGTAGATGCCGCCTCCCCTCCCATCTCCGCGCGTCTCACTATTGGCATTGCCACCAGTGATCGTAAACCCCTCCACGGTAGGAGAGACGGGGCCATAGATCTCCACCACCCGCCCATTTCCCCCGGCATCCAGGACCGTGAGATGAGCGACCGGGTCACAGACGGCGAAACCGTTGTCCCAGCCACCCAGCAAGGTCACCGTCTTGGTAATGACGGCCACGCTGCCTGCCGTGTCGGTAAAGACGCCCTCAGCGACGCGGATTTCGTCGCCGGCGGCGGCCACATCCACCGCCCGCTGCACCGTGCGGCAGGGAGTAGCAGCGACAATGCACGGATTGAGGCCTCCATCGCTGCCCGTGGCAGACACGTAGCGCACAGACGAGACAGCCTGGACTGTGTGGGACTGCCCAGCCAATAGCCAGAGCAGGGCCACAGTCGCTCCCAGGCCCAGGGCCAAAACACCGATCAGACGCCTGGTTCGCATAGTATTCCCTCCTTTTGAGCAGGGCATCTGTTCCCAGCAGTTGCTCGGCCACGGCGATAGTCTAGCACTTTGGTGTGGGAGGTCGCTCACGCCACCCGCCACACGTGCACCAGCGGCCTGTCCTCGTCGGCCAGCGGCTCCAGCACGTGGAGCAAGCCACGCTGGCGGTCAAAGACCACCGTCCACTGGCGAAGCGCGCTTCCGCTTGGTATTCAGTTGCCCGACACAAACCTGTCGTTCAGTCCTTCAGCACAAGTGGCAGGTAGACGTACCGAATCACCGTCCCCCAGCGAGCGATGCGGTCGGCGTCTGGGTTGTCCCCCGCGTTCTGGAAGCCGCCGCCGGCATAGACGTTCGTTCCGCTCACCTTGACAGCACCCACGATGCCGACCAGTCCATTACCAAGGGCGTTCCAGGACGCACCGTTCCAGCGCGCGATATAGTCGCCGCTGGCGCTTCCCAGGTTGGCAAAGGCGCCGCCTACATAGACGTCCGCGCCGGCCGCGGCAATGGCATAGACAGGGCCGGTCGAGCCGCTGCCGAGGGCGCTCCAGGTCGAGCCATTCCAGCGCACGACATAGTTGCCGTTGGCGCTCCCCACGTTGACAAAGTCGCCGCCGAGGTAGACGTTCGGGCCGGCCACGGCGATAGCATAGACGGTGGCACCGCTGACGCCCAGACCACCGCCAAGGGGGTTCCAGGTCGAGCCGTTCCAGCGGGCCACATAGTCGCCGTTGGCGCCTCCCGCGTCCTCGAAATCGCCTCCGACGTACACGTCCGGGCCCACTACGGCGATAGCGTAGACGAGGTCACTCAGACCGCTGCCGAGAGCGTTCCAGGTCGAGCCATTCCAGCGGGCGATGTAGTTCGCGCTGGGGTCCGAGCCGGCGTTGGTGAACTGGCCGCCCACGTAGACGTCCGGCCCCTCCACCGCAATGGCAAAAACCGTGTTCGACAGGCCGTTGCCGAGCGGGTACCAGTTCGCGCCGTCCCAGCGGGCAATACGGTCGGCGCTGGTGTTACTGCCGGCGTCAGTGAACTGGCCGCCCACGTAGACGCTTGGCCCCTCCACGGCGATGGCCCACACGGTCGCGTTCAGGCCGCTGCCCAGGGCATGCCAAACCCCGCCGTCCCAGCGGGCGATGCGGTCGGCGTCGGGATTCCCCCCCGCGTTGACGAAAGCGCCGCCGACGTAGACGTTACGCCCTTCCACGACGATGGCGTTGACCGTGTTGCCCAGTCCCGGGCCGAGGGCGTTCCAGGCCGGGTCGAGCTCGGTCACGTCCCAGCGGGCAATATAGTCGGCGCTGGGGTCGGAGCCTGCATCGGTGAACTGACCGCCGACGTAGACATTCGAGCCAGACACGGCGATAGCCCAGACAGCCGCGCTCAGGCCGCCCCCCAGGGCGTGCCAGGTCGAGCCATCCCAGCGGGCGATGCGGTCGGCGTCGGGATTCCCACCCACATCGGTGAAGATGGCGCCGACATACAGGTCTGGCCCGATCGCGACAATGCTGTAGACAGCACCGTTCAAACCGCTGCCGAGGGCATGCCAGGCCGAACCATCCCAGCGCACAATATAGTCGGCGTCCCAGTCGCCGCCCACGTTCTGGAAACTGCCGCCAATATAGACGTCCGGGCCGACTACGGTGATGGCAGTGACAAAGAATGCCACGGAGCCCAGACCGCTGCCGAGAGCGTTCCAGGTCGAGCCATCCCAGCGGGCGATACGGTCGGCGGCATCCACGCCGCCCGCGTTGGTAAAGTCGCCCCCGACGTAGACATTACGCCCTTCCACGGCAATGGCGTAGACGATGTTATTCAGACCGCTGCCGAGAGCGTTCCAGGTCGAGCCATCCCAGCGGGCGATGTGATCGGCGGCATCCACGCCGCCCGCATTGATAAAGTCGCCCCCGACGTAGACGTTCGGCCCGGCCACGGCGATAGCCCGGACAGTCGCGCTCAGGCCGCTGCCCAGAGCCTGCCAGGCCGAGCCATCCCAGCGGGCAATGCGATGGGCGTTGGGATTCCCGCCTCCACTGACAAAACCGCCTCCGACGTAGACATTCGGGCCGGCCACGGCGATGGCCAGGACAGACCCACCCAAGCCGCTGCCCAGGGCATGCCAGGTCGAGCCATCCCAGCGGGCGATGTGGTCGGCGGCATCCACGCCGCCCGCGTTGGTAAAGTCGCCGCCGACGTAGACATCTGCGCCTGCCACAGCAATGGCGCAGACGGTGCCATTCAGGCCGCTGCCCAGAGCGTTCCAGGTGTTGGCCGGCGACAGCGGCGCGGCCAGATCGGAAACCGATCGAAAGACCGGCGCGCCGTCGGAGGCGTATTCCATCTGCCAGCCAGCCGGATCGAGCGCGCCGCTAAAACCCGCAGTCAGGTCGAGCGTGCCATCGGGGTTGAGCAGCGTACTCAGCGGCCGCAGCCCGTCCTGCAAGGGCGCAGCTTGGACACTCCCACCCGGCGGCCCACACAATAGAACCAGCGTCAGTATCAGAATCGAGACGGTACTTGCCTTCATCACAGACCTCCTTTTTTAGTCACATGTCGAACGGTCACGCCACCCGCCACACGTGCACGACTGGTTTGGCCCCATCGGCGAACAGTTCGAGCACGTACAGGAGGCCGTGGTCCCGATCATAGGCCACGTCGCCGATGCGGTAGCGGCGCTGCTCCCCTGCACCCAGCAGATCCAGCTCGACGCCCGCCGGGTTGAAGAACATGTGCTCGTCTATGTCCACAGCCGCGTACGGCTGCGGCTCCCAGGACGCCATCTCGCCGGAGGCGACCCGCGCCAGGTCCGCCGGGTCGTACAGGATGAACTGGGCGTCAAAGTGGGTGCTCCACCAGCCGCGAGTGTCGTTGTGACCCGCGCACTCGACGAAATCCTCCGCCGGGCAGGGTAAGCCGTCCGCCACGCGGCAGGTCACGAAATCGAGCACGTCCTGGTCCACGCAGGGATATTCGGGGCCAGCCGGGTTGACGTAGCCATACCAATACTTGGCCCCATTGGACTTGGTGCCGGCGAACAGCAGCGCCGAGCAGCCATCGCCGGAGGTGAGCCACGCGCCGCCGTCCCACTCGTCGGGATGCTGGTAGCCCGCCAGACAGCGCTCGATGCTCTCCGTGTCCTGCGAGCTCGCATAGAGCAGCAGTGTGGTCTCTTCCAGGTGGGCGCCGGAAGGCGCGGGCGCGCCGCTCTCGTCCACCCAGGGACGGGTGGCGATCAATACAGGCCCCATCCCCGACCAGCCGCCGTCCTTGAAACGCCCGGTGCCCACCACGCGCCCCTGCGCGTGCGCCTCCGCCCAGTCGGCCGGTATCTCGAGCATGTAGTCGTTCACGCTGAAGAAGGACTGGTCGCCGATGAACCACTCGCCCTGGAAGTGGGGAGCCGCGAGATCGGGCTCGAACCAGCCGTGCGTGGGCGCCGGCGGGTCGGGCTGCAGATGCTGCCCCCAGGCGATGTGGATCCGGGGGCCTGTGGCCGGCGCGTCGAGGTACAGCATGCCGATGCGGGGGATCTCGTCCATCCGCGTAAAGAACCCGGCGGCCACGTCGTGGAAACCCTGCAGGAACCCGGCCTGCGGCAGGTCGGCCACCTCGCGAGAGAGGGAGGGGGTGGGAATGCTGATCTCGGCCACCTGGCCGCCATCCGGCAGCTCGCCGTAGGGCATGCGGTCGTGCCCGGTGACGAACAGCGAGCCGGGGAAGCCGTCGTCCGGGCCGGATGGGTCGCCATCGGGGTTGACGGTCATGGCGTTGCCGCCGTACTCGAAGGTGCGGGGCCGCTCCCCGTCGTCCGGCAGCCGGAACGCGCCCAGGTAGACCAGGTCGGCGGGCTGGATCAGCGCGTCCGCAGGTGATGTGGCCGACCCCGGTTCCCTCGTCCCGGCAGAGGGGGCAGGCGTATGGGCAGGTCCCGCGGTCTCCTCGGCCCCCGGTGATGCAGACAGGTTGCAGGCCAGCACGCCCAGGGCGGCGCACATGAAGGATATGATGAGCTTGCCATACGCTCTCATGACGGCCTCCTTTCGCAGGCCCACGGGGTGACCTCGCAGGTCTGCCTCAGTTGCTGCGCAGCACCAGCGGCAGGAACACCCTCTCGGATGGCCCCCAGATGCGCCCCCAGATGCCCAGGTACGGCGGCGCAGGCAGCAAGTGCCCAGAATCTTGCCAGGCTACCAGGCTGCTCTCAGCCCAGTAGCCATAGGCGATCGCCGCCTCGGTCTGGCTGTTGCTGGGCGGGTAGCCTGGCGGATTCACCGAGACGCGCTCGTTCACCCCGGAGTCGGACACAGAGCCGTCGAAGCCCACGCGCTCGCCAAAGATGAACGTGGGCTCGCCCCCCAGGGTGGCCCTGGCAGACCCCGAGGCAAAGGTGCGGTTGTCGGGCCAGACCACCCACCAGGCCGACTCGCTGTTCGACCAGGCCACCGCCGGCGGGTACTTGTTGCTGGGGGCATCGGAGATGGTGATGCGGCTGCCGGAGAACGCGAGCGTCTCGCCATCCACCCGCTGACCCCGGACAAGGTTGTTCTCCGCCCAGGTGACCAGGAACTGGCCGTAGACGAGCGTGTACGGGTCGTCCCGCCCCCAGGATACGTCGGGAGCCGAGGCCATACCGACCTCTCCAGTGATGTAGATCTCGCTGCCGTCCAGGTGGCAGGTGCCGCCGGCCGGGTCCACCGCCTGGGCGCGGACGTCGTGGTCAGTCGAACTCCAATAGTCCTCCCACACCACCAGCCAGCGATAGTCGAAGGCGTTGGTCGCCACGGCTGGGCGGTACTGCGCTTGAGCGTGTGTGCTGATCGTAAAGGCGCTCCCGACGAGCGTCCCATCGTTGTTCACGCAGTGCCCCCGGATGTTGGAGGGATTGGCCAGGCTGGAGTCCCAGTCCTCCCACACCACCAGGTAGTAGTGCGGTGCGGTGGCATAGGCCACGTCGGGGAAGGCCTGGCTCTCGGTGGCCCCGGCGATGAGGAATCGACTGCCGACGGTGGGAGGGGTGACGATGCGGCCCCAGACGTCGGCCGCGCCGCCAGCTGCCGGATACTCCTGCCAGACGACCAGGTAGTCGTTGCCATAGGGGTTGCGGGCGACGGCCGGGTAGGTCTCGTCGTTGGTCGTGGAGGCGATCCAGAAGGGGGTGCCGACGGTATGGCCGTCGGCGGAGACCAGGACGCCGTAGATATCGCGGTCGCTGGTCCCGTAGAGGTCCATGTCGTAGACAACCAGGTACTGGTCGTTGTCCTCGTCGTAGGCCACGTCGGGGTGCATCTCTTCGCACGCACTGCCACCGGTGGCGTCGCGGATGGGAAAGTCGGGGTCGGTGGGGACGAAACTGACCCCGCCCAGCGGTGAGCGAGCGGGCAGCGCGGCGCTCCGCACCGGCAGCACCAGCGACAACAGCAACACCGAGATCCCAAAAGCCTGCAGATTCTTGCCTAGTCTCATGATTGCTCTCCTTACAGCAGTTCGATCTATTCACAGGATACGAGGCATGCCCGCCACCTTGTCGTCAGACCTCCGAGGTCGTGCGAACCTACGGTTCGCCTGAGACCTCGGAGGTCCAGTTTACTCCTCCGCCCGGTAGACCACGTAGGTCGTGTTCCAGAAGCAGGTTCCCACGATCTCGTCCCCGCTGGCGTAGAGGGTGCCGGAATCGTGCTGGCCTTCATCGCCGATGCCCGAGCAGGTGATCGGGACACACGTCACGCCGCCCCTCCCCCCCCAGGTCAGGGGACAACCGACCTGGAAGAGACATTCCTGGGGCGTGTCCTGCGGGATGAGCGTCGTGCCCCCAAAGTTATCGTCCTGCGCCTGCAGGACGTCCATGCCGCCCTCGAACCAGCGGTAGCCGTGGCCCCTGATGTCCAGGCCGCTCCAGCGCCAGACGCCCAGGGTTTCATCCCCGGCGACCTCGAACCAGTCGGTGGCATACGTCGCCCCACCATTGCACCAGGAATCGGTCGTGTTGTACCAGCTCGTCTCGATCTCGGGCGACTCCCAGTCAGCCACGGTGCGGTTCGAGCGGCCGCCGCTGACGGTGACGACCAGGTGCATCTGCCACGTGTTGGCACCGCCGTACACATAGCGTCCCGAGTTGCAGAAAGAGGCCCACCCGCACGGCCAGGCGATGCGCAGCCGGGCCGTAGGGAGCACGACGTACATGTTGTTCTCCTCGTCGCTCTCGGCGATGCTGTCCACGGCGTCCAGGACGACGGTATACCCATCCCTCATGCGCGCGCGCTGCTCGGCGCTGATGGGCGCCCACTCGAGCACGGCGCTCTCGTACCGCGCCAGGGTCACGTCGTTGCGCCATACAGGCCGGTCGGAGAGCGTGGAGCCGTCGGCCAGGTCGATGCGCAGCGAGATATCACGGTGCTCCAGGGCGCCGCCGTCCAGGCCGGCGACGTTCTGCACCGTCACCAACAGGGCTGCCGTCTCCGCGTCGTACTCGACCAGGGTGATCATCAGGTCGGGCATAGGCTGGCAGTGGCGCCCGCGCGTCCAGATCGCGTTCCGCGCCAGGATGTCGCTCTCTTCCTCGACCCTGTTGTTCGGGTCGAGCAGCGCGCAGACCGACAGCGGCGGATCGGGGTCCAGGTCGTGGTGTGACAGGACCGCCAGTTCCCCGGGCGCCAGGGTGAGATTGGGCCAGGTCAGGACGCCCAGATCCTCCCCGGAGAGGCTGGATATCGCCACGTCCAGGTCGTGCGTCTGCCAGGTGGCCCGCCCCACGTTGCGCACGTGGAGTCGCGTGCGGCCGCTGGATGCGTCCACCGTCATGTTCTCGATCCGCAGATCGGGCAAGGGCGGCGCCTCTCCCGGCGCGACGACTGGCACGTCCCCCACGGGCTGCACGCTGTACCGCACCACACAGCGATCCGGCATCGCATCGACCGGGAGGTCTGTTTCGATGGAGCCGCTGTAGCGCGTGGCAACCCTACTGTCAGAGAGCGCCGTCTCGCCCGAACAGACCTCGTCGTCGGCGTTGTTTCGCCCGGTGTCGGCATCCCATATCTCGAACCATATCCAGAGCGGGTGTTCCTCCACCGACGGGTTGCCCGGCGGCAGTTCGACCAGCAGTTGGGTTGTCCCGTCTCCGTAATTCTCGATCAGGCTGCTGAAGCTGTAGCGCGAGTTGTGGTTCCACCCCAGCGCGGTGGGGAAGTTGTCTCCCTCGATGGGGCGGCCGTCGAAACGGATCTGCTGGTCGTTGACGTAGAACGTGCCATAGACCGGCCCCACGTCGCCGGGGTCATCTCGTCCGGCGCCATCGCCGCCCAGGTCGCCGGTCTCCAACGTCTCGAACGTCACCAAGACGGCCCGCTGGCAGCCGGGGTCGCCGATCTCGCCGGTGAAGGTGGTCGCCGCTTCCGAGGGGAACGACTGGGGATCCTCGGGCAGGCAGCTGCCGCGGAAGGCGGCGACGGTGAAGCGGTACTCCTCCCCGCAGGGCGGCCGGAACCATTCCGCAGGCAGGCGGCTTTCGCGGCTGCTGGCCGGCTCGCTCCACTGCAGCGTGTCGTTCAGGTAGACGCAGAAGCCGTCGATAGGCAGCTGGCCCTCTCCCGGCTCGTAATCCCAGCGCAGATAGCGCTGCTCCTGGTCGATGCGCACGTTGGTAGGCGAGGCGATGCTGGGATCGGGGTATTTCGCCTCTTCCTCCACCTGGCCGATGCGGTACTCGAGCGTGAACGTTTCCTCGCCCTCGCCGCTCACCGCGCGGCGGGCAAGGCCGTCCCAGACCTCGGGAGGGGCGACGATCTCCAGCCGCCCCACCTCGAGCGCGTCCGTCCCGCCGCCGGCGGCGCCCACGCAAGTGACCGTCACGGTCAGCGGCTGGTCGCCGGGCCAGGTGAAGACAGCGGCGCGATCCCCCGAGAGGTGCGCTTCGACATCCCATCCCCCGCCGCCCAGCGCGGCAAAGGACTCGTCTGTGGAGGGGTCGGAGTCGTCGTCGGGCACCCAGCGCGGCTCGCCCTCGCCGATCCCCACGTAGCAGTGGAGCGACTCGACCGCGGCGCCGGTCTCCAGCGCCAGCGCCTCGACCCGCAGCAGCACCGGCTCGGCAGGCGGCTGGAAGCATTCGGCGAAGAGAAACACGATCCCTTCCTCCGACCCCGGCGCACTGGCCTGCGGGTCGGGCGGGGGTTCGTCGGTGGAGGGCGTCTCTTCCCCGGCCGGTTCGCCGCCGCCCTCCTCGCTCACGCCCTCCTCGGGCGGCGTGTACAGCACGTCGCCGGGCTGCGGGCCCTCGGGGCCGAGGCCGGGATTGAGCGCCTCCACGTCCTCCGGGCTTGCCCCCACCCCGGCGGAGATCTCCTCCAGCGTCTCCCCCTCCTGCACGATGTGCGCGCCCGGGACAGGCCCGGCCTGCCCCGCGGCCTCGACCGCCTCGACGACGATCGCCGCCTGCCCCTCCACCTCGTCCACGGAGACAGCGCGCGCGACCAACACGTGCGACCCCAGCGTCGACGGCTGCCATCCGGCGCTCAACGGCAGCAGAGGGGCAGCCCCATCGGCGAGGGCGTCGCGCGCGGCGACGAGCACGCCGTCGACCCACAGCTCGATGCGCGCCACACCGCCCTCGGCGCGGGCAGTGACGTGGATCAGGATACCCCTGTCCAGCGAGACCTGCTCCCGGTTGAGGGGGGCGTGGATCAGCACCAGCGGGCGGGACTCGATCGCCTTGCGCTGCAGACTGCTGATGGCCACGTAGCCCAGGCAGCCCAGCGCCAGGCACAGGATCCCCAGGATAGCGACACCCATCAAGACAGCGCGTGACCTTTTCATCGTGTTCCTCCTGCCCAGGCCGATCGGTGCCGGCAGAGACAAAGTGCCTCCCGTCATTCCAAGTGCCGCGCAGCGGCACACCTCGGCTGAAAGCCGAAGGCCAGAGTCGAGGAATCTCGACCCTTCGCGAGATTTCTCGACTCGCTTCGGGCGCAACCGCGCCCTTCGCTCGCTCGAAATGACGGAATATGGCCCATTTAGGATCAGCCACAAGTCTTGCCCCTTACATCAACAGAACGTCAAAGCGGAACCAGCCGGAGAAGGATCCGACGTTCCCCACCCCGTCGACCGCCTGCACCCGCCAGCGGTAATACCAGCCGCACTCGACGTCGACCAGCAGCTCCAGCGCGCTCACCCCCGTCCACGGGCTGCCGGTCACCGGCTGCCAGTTGTTGTCGCCGGCGTGGCGCTGCACCTCGACGCGGTACTCGGCGACGCCGCTCGGATCCGACGCCGCGCTCCAGCGCAGGATCGTGTCGGGAATGCAGGCAAACGCCTCCTCGTCCAGCGGCTTGAGCTGCGCGGGCGCAGCCGGCCCGACGGAGTCGGCAGGGGCGCAGGAGCCGGTGACGTGGATCGTGATCGAGCGCTGCTCCTCTGAACCGTCGTTCAGGATGACCCTGAGCGTGTGCGTCTCGTCGGCGCACGGGCAGACCTGGCGGGTCTCTTCTCCCGTCACGCCATAGTCGTCGAAAAAGACCCCCTGCACCTGCTCGACGCGCCAGTGCAGGGTGGTGCAGGAGCCTGCCGCCACCTGCTCGCTGTCGGCCCAGAACTCGATGACGGCGGGGGGAGTGGCTGTGGGCGGCGGTGGGGTTGGGGTTGGAACCGGGGTCGAGGTCGGCACAGGCGTGGCCGTCGGCGGCTCTTCGGTCGGCACGGGCGTGGCGACGGGGGTCGGCGAGGCCTCGGCGACCTGCTCGCCGACGACCAGGCGCACGGAATCCGGCGCGCTGGCCAAGCCGTCGCCGCTGACGGCGATCACCTCCACGGTATACTCGCCGCTGCCCGGCGGCATCCACATCTGGTCGAAATGGGCCAGGCCTCCGCTGACCGGCGGATCGTCCTGCACCAGGTGCAGCTCGCCGCCGACCCAGATCTCGATGCGGGCGACGCCCCCGCGGTAGGCCGCGTGGCCCTCGACGCGCACCGGCTGGTTCGCCGGCACGCGCAGGCCATCGGGGGGCACGTCGATCCAGACCACAGGTCCGGAGGCTGGCGTGGGCGTGGCGCAGCCGGCCAGCAGGCAGATCGACACGAGAGAAACCAGGGCAGCATCCTTCGACTGGATCATGGAACCTCCTCCGGGACGACATCTTCCCCTGCAAATCGGGCAAGCACCAACTTTATAATGAAAATGGGCGCCCCTTTGTTACACGAGAGCGGATCGCTCTCGCGCCTACCGATCCAGCACGGCGAACAGGCTCAGATTCCCCTCCCGCCCTCCGGCGCGAAAGGTCTCGCGCACCGCCAGGCCGCTCGCGGCGGCCAGCCGCGCCAGTTCCTCCTTGTCCACCAGGTGGCAGTAGCGCAGGCCGCGGCCCCCGCGCTGCCAGTCGAGCAGGTAGTCGCCGGGCTCCAGCGCCTCCTGCAGGACGCCCGCCTCGGCCCAGTCCACCAGCCTGCGCCTCAGGCGGGGGCTGTCGAGAAACTGCCATGTGGAAAGGATCAGGCGGCCGCCGGGCGCCAGCAGGCCAGCCATCTCCCGCAACACCTGCACGCGCAGGTCGAAACCGGGGATGTGGTGCAGCAGCGCCAGGCAGACGACGCGGTCGAAATCTGCCGCGGGGGGAGGATGCAGCGACTCGAGCACCCTGCGCCACCCCGGCCGGGCCACGTCCGCGACGCCAAAGACCGCCGTGATGCGCGCCAGCCCTGCAGCAAGCCCGCGGGCCAGCTCGATCAATTCCGGCGCCGCGTCGAGGCCCACGTAGCGCGCGCCGGGCCGCTCCCGCTCGAGCAGGGCGGCCAGACGCCCGTTCCCGCAGCCCACGTCGAGCACCCTGGCGCAGGGTGGGATGTGGGGCAGGACGTGCGTCAGGGCTGGGTCGGACACCGGTCGGCTGGCAGCGAAGGGCTGGACGAAGGAGGCGTAGAACTCGCGATTCAAGGCAAGCAGCTTCTCGGCTGTCGATGCATCCACACGATGATTATACGCCGAAAGGAAAGCGGGGGCAAATCACTGCGCCACACTCCCCCGGTTCCTAGTAGGAATCGCCCGGTTCCTACTGGGAATCACTCCTATTTCTACTAGGAATCACTCCTATTTCTACTAGGAATCACTCCTGTTCCTACTGGGAATCGCACCTTTCCTACTAGGAATCGCTCGATTCAGCCCCCACCCCCTCCAAGCAGCGAGCCCCTCGCGGATACGATCCCGCGGGGGGCTCACTCTATGGGGCAAGGGCTGCAGAGATGGTATGGAAGCCACACACCTTGACCCAGGGAAGGAAGAGGTATACAATGTCAACGCATGGAGAAAACGCTGGCTATCATCGACAGAGATATCCTGGGACGTCACGGCCTGATCGCCAAGTGGGAGACGTGGAAAGACAAGCCCATCCCACAGCCTGCATCAAGAGCGCGCGTGCCGGACGATGCCTAAGTCGGTAGGATGAGCAAGCCACGCCACGGCACACCTTTCGACCTGCAGCAGCACGGCGACCTGCTCGCCGCCATCCTCGAGGAGCTCTGGGCCGCGCCTGAGCTCTCGGGCGGGGAACTGGCCCGCCTCCTGCACCGCTACCCGCTGCCCGGCGGCAAGCTCCTCTCCAAG